>PEAG01000070.1 GCA_002753505.1 Magnetococcales bacterium HCHbin5
GCATGATCGGTGATGGCATGGTCAATGGCCACCCGGATGAACCCCTCGTAGAGTTCCGGTCCCTGGCTGGAGTCGTCCCAGGTCACGCCGTAAGTGTCGGACCAATCCTTATTGCCGTCGGTCCACCCCTTTTTCTCCCTTCCCTCCGCAGCGGCCTTTGCCTTGGCAGCTCTCTCTTTGGCCGTCTTGTTCGGCGGATGGTTGGTGCCGTCATAGTCCACCAGATAGGGTGGGTCCGTGGCAAAGAGTATGGCCCGTTCGCCTTTCATCAGGCGCATGACATCCTCGGCCTTGGTGCTGTCGCCACAAAGGAGACGGTGTTCACCCAACACCCAGAGATCGCCGGGACGGGTGACGGGGTTTGGTGGAGGAGATGGAATTTTTTCCTCGTCCCCACCACCTGCATCACCACCACTACCGCTATCACCCCCCACATCCAAACGACGCTCAATATCGGAAAGATCGAAACCGGTCATCTCCAAGTCAAAGTCAGCTGCACGCAGTTCCTCGAATGCAACGAGCAACAGATCCTCGTCCCACTGGGCCCAGTTGGCGGATTGGTTGGCGAGCAACCGGAATGCCTTGATCTGCACCTCGCTGAGGTCATCGGCCAACGTCACCGGCACCTCTGTCAATCCCAAACGCCGGGCAGCCTTGAGTCGCAGGTGACCGTCTACTATCAGTCCGTCGCTTGTGGCCAAGATGGGAATGCGGAAACCAAACTCCCGGATCGATCCCACCATGCGATCCACCACATCGTCGTTGCGCCGTGGGTTTTTGGCATAAGGAATCAGCCGGTCCAGAGGCCAGTGTTCAATTTGCAGTGCCATGGTCTGTCATCCAGGGATAATGGGTGGCTGGAATGGGCTCGGTTTTGTCAACCAAGCCGGTTTTGTCAACCAAACCGGTTTTGTCAACCAAACCGGTTTTGTCAACCAAACCGGTTTTGTCAACCAAGCCGGTTTTGTCAACCAAGCCGGTTGGTTGACAAATTAGCCGTTTTGTCAACCAGAACACACCGGTCTTGGTTGACACTTTTAAATTGTGTTTTCAAACAGATGGCAATTTTGTCAACCAAGTTTTGTCAACCAAGTTGAAATGGTGCGCGCCGATTTTTACGTGTGTGCAACGCGAAATGCATGTATTTTTGGTCGTCCTGCGGTTGACTTTGGCCGTGGGAAATGCCTTGCCCTGAGCAGGAGGCTGCCATGTCAACCTTGTAAATTTTTCTGACGCTAGGGCGGTGTCAAGGTTCGAACCACCCAGGCTTTATTTTGCCAGGAAGGAACCAGAAATTCATCGCAAACAGCGCGTTTAATTCGCAACGTGTTGCGTTCTGGCTCATTCATGACCGCCTTTGGTTGTTCGAAGAATACTTTGCGACACGGCGCGACTGGTGCGAAAGGGAAAAGCCTGTACCATTCGTTTCCATGATTCTCGTTTTATATTGAGCACTTGACTGTTGCATGCCAGAAGGAACACCCAGTGCCTGTTCCGGGCTTGCCACCGGGCCGTTGTGGTGGCATCCATAGGAGCATTGGAATGGTGTTGACATTTTGGTTTTAAAAAGGCTATCATTACGGGTTTTTGTTGTTGGCCTACCCGTCGTACGTTGAAAGGGAATAACCATTATGGCTGGTACAATTTCCGTTGTACGCACTGATCACGAAGTCACCATCAATGTCAAAGGCCGTTTCACCTTTGAGCTCTATGACCAGTTCCGGGATGCATACCGACAGAATACGACAGACACAAGCAAAAAACTGCGATTCGTTGTCGACATGGCTGGCACGGAATACATCGACTCTTCTGCACTCGGTGTGCTGCTCCTTTTGAGGGAGGAGTGTGGATGTCTTGATAATGATGATGTCACATTAACCAATGTGCGCCCAGAGATTCGTAATATACTGGAGACGGCAAACTTCCAGCGCATCTTCACAATCACGTAGCCGGGACATCACCTCGCCGTCGCAATGGCATACTGCAACGCCTTATCAAACTGCCCAGGCATCTCCCGTTCCATGACGCGATGGGCGATCTCAAAGAAGCTGAACCGCTTGCGGTACGAGACACTCGACACAAACACCAGCACCTGACTGAGCGAGTTGTTCGGACCCCGCACCCAAACGCCCGGCTTCAGTTTGCTGTTCCGACCGGGTTGGATGACCACGTATTGCAGGTTATTCCTGGCCCGGCCACCCATCCCTTTGTCGCGACGGTTCATCGTGTACCCCACTTCGCTGAAGGCCTTCAACGCCGAGAGGATCTGGACGAGCTGTCCGCGACTCATGTTGCCGTAGCTGTCTTTGCGGGCGGCCGGTCCTGGAATGGCAAACCAGCCACGCGGCAGACTCCTGGAGACATGGACATTCTGGAGCAGTTGCTCAAACCGCTTGAATGGGCGGCCGCCACCGTAAACCTGCGGTGCCAGGTAATGCTCTTTGTCCCACATGTTGGGCGGGTTTTTGAACCAGACCTTGGCCTCCAGGCTCTTCTTGTCTGAAAGTATGATGCGTAGGCTGTCCATGACAAACGGGGTCGGACGGTCGAAGATCGACCTCATCTCCCGCTTCAACTCTTCCTTCACCACCTGCGCGGTGCGGTTTAAGGCCAACGACGTGGCAAAGGGGATCTGCTTTGCCACGTCTTCAAATGCACGGTTGACGCTGGATGGATCGAATTTGATGGTAACCACCGGCCACCTCTCCGCTCAATCGTTGATGGCCTGAACCAAGAGTCGTTTGATCGTGCGAACCTCCTCGTACGCCGTGTCAAAGCTGTTTGCCGACCGTTCCGCATCCTGCTTGACCTGCTGCAACCTCCATTGTGCCTGGGCCAATCTGGCTATGAGTATCCCAATGTCCGACCAAACCACCCAGGCCTCCACAACCCGAAGCTCCGCCGCGTTGTCACTGATGACCATTTGATCGTCACCAGAAAGAATTGACAACCGATGCCGACAAATATGCCCCACCCCGCCTTCTGGACAAGTGCACCGCGCTGTAAGGTTGCTTTCCTCTTTTACGATCGTCACCATAAAGGCAGGTTCATCCCTTGAGGCTTGAGCGATAAATTTAATTTCTTTCATTGCCTTATCCTTGACCGACACTGCTGCGGCACGCCCAACCACTCCCCGCCTCGTCTATCGGCGATTCGCGGCACAATCACCTCCTTCGCGTGCAGCCCGACAATCTCTCCCACAATGCGCAACGTGACTGTCAAACCGCTCAAACATCCGTGAAATCAGCATATTGTAGTCCTTGATCATGTCCTTGATTTCATCCAGATCGGTTTTCAGCACCCTTTCGCTTGCGTAAAGAATCTGGAATTGCTTGAATTCAAACGACAACGCATCCAGATCTTTCTTCAGCTCAAGAATGACGTAATACTGCAGCCACATCACCCCACCCATAATGATGAACACCACGGTTGGTCCACCCTGGATGAGCGAGTTTAAAATCGCCATGACGTCCATTATCTTGCCTCCAAATGACGCAGAATATTTGCTCGATACCGCTCCATCGAATGGGCACCCAGCCGTACAATGGCCGATGGGAACTGGGTACGAATCACCCCAATGGCCGCCGATGCTCGATGCAGGAATGTCGGGACGGCAACACATCCATCTTCGTCAAAAAAAACCTCGCTGCCAGCGTGACGAAATCGCAAAACGGTCGGCAAATGAGGCACAATGTCACCTGCATTGAATACCCGCACATACCGTTGCCCAAATCGTTCGTTCATCCAATCAGCCCACGTTTTATCGCCACAACGAGGCTGTCCGAACGTCCAAAGGTGAACATTATTGTCCATGGGGCCAAATAGACAGCGCGAAGCGGCCAACGCCGCCAGCGCACCACCCAACGAGTGCCCAACAAGGTGTAAATGGCGTGTCTCCTGTGCATAGATTTCGTCCATGACACTCCACCAAACCCCATCAAGAGCGTCACTGAAACCTTTGTGGACATAACCCTGCCCTGCGGCTGTCTTGCTGATGTTCAGGTTGTCTGCCCAATCCGCCGCTTCGTCTGTGCCACGGAACACGATCCACACATCCAACTCATCCCTGCCAACAAGCCATTGGATGTTTTCGTCGGCGTACAGCTTGATCGTAAAGCCTGTGAGCTGCGCCGTGCTGTTGTAGGCCAGAGAGGCCATGTTCGCCGCAACGGCAAGCCTGCTGTTGTCCATGGCTATTCCATCAATATGTCCAGACGAAGGGTCGCGGACGACCGGGACTGGGCTCGATCATGTCCAGATGCAGGAACCTGTGCTGTCTCAGGCCGCTCTGACTGAGGCCAACACCAGTGAAACCATGCGCGAGGGCCATGGCCAGCAGATGATAGGCATCCTCTCCGGAAACCTGGATATCCACTGCCTTGCCGGTTGTATGCGGACCCGACAGGCCGGTGTGAGATGCTTGGGCATTGTGCATCGGGCAGCGAAAGCCGGAAGTCACCGGCATGGGTTTGCCAAAGGCGACGCGCAATGCCTCCAGCTTGGTCAGAAAATTTTTGTCCATCTCCTGCCTGCGGCATCCACAATGGCAGGTCAATTCGCTCTCAGAAAAGTGAGGCCAGGGGGTGCTGTCCGACATTGTTCTACCTCCAAAAAGAAATGGAGCCCGGTCTGGACTCCAAATGTTCAACCTTGCCCCATGGCGTGGCACCAGGAGGTGATGTATTGCTGGGTGGAACCCTTGCCGAGCGGCGTGTTGTACCACGCCTTCCAGTAGGCAGCCTGCGCCTCGATATCCCCAGCGTGGGGAAGTGGCTCAGGGCAGCGCAGGTAAGCGATGCGGCACATCGCGCAGGCGTATGCCAGATCCCAAACCAGCCGGGTGTGGTCTGGCCGGGTGTATGGCCCCAGCACGTTGAGTCCCAACTTGGTGCGGAAGTGCAAAAAGTTTTGCCAGATGTCGTCGTGCGTGGCGCGCTCCATCTGCCATAAACCACGCGCCGGGCCACCATCCAACTGCTGCAGGTAATGCAGGCTGGATTCCTGAATGGCGGTGCCGAGCACCAGTTCCTCTGCGGCGTCAGACAAGAGTCCGAGACGCTGGAGGGTTGGCCGGATGACAAGGTCACGCAGTTGGTATGGGTTGAGTCCCATGGGGGGTACCTCCAAAAAAGGAAATTTGGGCTGCCATCTTCTGCACATCACGCATCGCATCCAGCACGTTCTGGATCGGAACGAATATGGATTGACTTTCCCACCGGCCTGAATTCTGCACTTTGACCCCAAAGATGTTTGCCCAATAATTAAGGTATCTTGCTGCCGCAATTCTGAGTGTCTGGAAGCAAAGCAGATACGCAAATTCACAATCAGCTTTATTCCATGTGAACAAAATCAAGTCTGTGATTTTCGACTCGTCCAATGTCCATCCCACCTTGCTTCGACATTCTGGCGTGTTATATCTACCTCCCGGCATGACAGACCAGATTTCCACGGGAACTTCCTCTCCATACAGCCAATACCTGCGGCAACTCTCTCGCCTGGTTTTTGCGTCAATAAACACTTGTGCGCCACCGCGAAGCGTTGCGACATAATCGACCCCATATCTGTCCATATTTACATCGCTAGAGGGAACGCAATTGACACAACCGTGCAACATTTTGGTTATGGTCTGGACGTCATTGTCTGCGTTGATCCCTTTTGAAAACCTCAGGTTGTCTATAAAGCTTTGCTCAGACATTGTTTTCCCCAAACGCCACCCAACCAGTTCGTTCACTCCGAGAGAACATTTCCAGATATGGACCAGGACTGCACGACTCCACCAGAGGAAGGAAACCAACAGGCTTGCTACTGTGCCCACCAGGGCCACGATCCGCGTGAAACACCGTACCCGCATCTTTGCGTTTCAGGGGAAGAGAACCCCTGACCCCGAACAGGACATGCTCGGTTTGCCCCCGAAAATAGTTGCCCATCCCGAACGATGGTTTGACCCACGTCAGGCATGTGATGTACCGGAACCCCCATTTTTCAAGAAGCCTGAATGCTTTTGGCATTGACCGGTTGGTGGTCCACAGGTAAAGATGGCAGTCGTCGTCGGCTGGAATTTTCAGATCCATCAACTGGTCGAGTGTCATGGTTGCATAGTCGGGGCGTGCCCGGCCGAGTTGATCCTGGTCACCCTCGTCTGACCAATCCCAGGGCGGATCAATCACGATGGTGGAAAACTTGGCATCCGATTCAAGGATGGATTGCGACGCGGTGGCCACCGTCTCCTGGATTTTGGCCGCGTTTTCCTGCCGTCGCTCCTCCCGCTTCTCCTCCTTGAGCTCGCGTTTGACCTGGAGTACTGGGACATTCTGGGCGATAGCATCCTGCAATCGGGGGGAACGCTCTACCTCGGCGGCAAATTTGGCGGCTCGCTTGACAGTCGCCTCGCCTACACCGTGCTGAACAGCCAAGGCGGCAGCGGTGGATACGGGTTTGGGTGGTACGACGGCAGGTGTCTGTGCCGGGATGGCAGAGGGTGATTGGGTGGTTGGTGGGATGGAAACAATTGGATCAAATTGATCCAATTGTTTTTTGGCATTCCCGTTTCCAACCGGCGCGCCCGCCGTTGCTTTTTTCACCCGATTATACCGCCGCCCCAGCAACAGTTTGAACGCATCTGGGGAAAGGTTCCGCCGACCAAGCTGGTTGGCATCAATCCAGTCGGCAACAGCATCACGGTCAGTAAATGCACGTTCAACCGTTTTGAACTGAATGCCATGTCGGGTGCAGATTTCATGACGATTGTGGCCGTCCACCAGCACACCATTCCAGACAACAAGCGGGTCACGGCACCCTTCTGCCAGGATACTTGACTCCAACAGACCGAACTCATCCACCGTCAACGGCGGAATCAGGCTTTTGAACTGTTGATCGATGACGATGTCCATATTTTGTTCTCCGACGACTATGAGATGTTCCAGCAGAACAATAAAAAAGGCCGCGCAATTGCGGCCTTGGATTTACGGGCATACAAAACCCGCAGCAGATTGCTCTGGCGGGTCAGTGGTGATCATGTTACGTGTCCAATGTTGCTCTGCCACCAACTCTGGTCGATAGCACTGGCGGCGTCGTGCCGCAGGTGGTACAAGCGGGTTACTCTGGGCTGGCTCGTGATAGTGAACGCGGTTGAGTTGCGAATCGCACCCAACTACGAATGAATTCCTTCAAGTCATCCAGATTTCCAGGGAGCCACTCCGCCATTGACCCATCCCGGAAATAGGTGTATTTCTCAACCACCATTGTCTCCGGATTACCAATAACCACAATGACATGGGAGGACGGGGACTCTGTCATTCGCTGGTACATGATGCGTTGCCCGGTGCTGATCGGCTCAAATTCCTTCCATTCGAGCATGAGCACCTGTCCGTTGATTTCGACGATGCCATCCACGTCGCCCATCTGGATGTTGCCTGGGAAGCATTCGGCAAACACCTCGATCTTGGGGCGTTTCTTGAGGTTGAAACAGCCCCTGACAGAGCAGTCCCAACGGAGAGGATTTTCACGGCCCATGGTGTGACTCCTGTAGAAATAGTGCTTCTTGGGTGAACAAAACCAGGCAGTTGGAATCGAACGCCTGCTTGAATGCTTGTACGCATGACCCCAGGTAGACAAACACGCTGCCGTTGGTCGGGGACGACGATTCAACCGTCTCGTTGTAGAAATTGACCCGGCCTTTGGTGAAGGCCACGGCGGATGCTGCGGAACAGAGGACGTGAAACCATCGCGTATCTGTCCGGTTATCAACAAGCACAACGGCCTGTTTCGTAATACCGGACTGGAATTGGGCCACCAGTTTGTCGATAAACTCATCGATCAACCCACGTGCATAGGGTGGGTTCAACCACACATTGCCTTGCCATTCCTGCTGTAGCCCGTTCCGCTCCTGGTCATACCACTGGGCAGCCTGTACCGTCTGTTGCGCCATAGCGTTCGACGCAGGGTCAACGTCGATGGAGTCCATTGCCTGTCTGGCCAATTCAATCCATTTTGCTGGCGTGAACCACTCGTTATTACCAGAAAAACTGGCCCTTGCGACTTGTTCACCTGATCTTGTCTGCTCCGGGACTGCTACAAATGCTGGTGCCGGTGCGGGTTCTGGTGCCGGTGCGGATGCGAACACTGGGATCGATGCTGACACCGCCATGGATGGCGGTACTGAGCTGGCACACACAGGGGTGCGCGAGTGTGCTTCAACCTGTGCAGGGACCGATGGAGGTGTTGATTCCTCCACCCCTTTGTCCGACTGCATCTCACGAGACTGACGAACTCGATCAAGGATGGCCTCTTTGCCACCAGCAAGAACTGACTGCTGTTCCTCTTGCGGTAGCCTCGCTAAAACAGATGCCGCAGAAACAGACACATCGCCTTTGTCCATTGCGCTCACGAGTTCAGGGGTGCCATGCTCCGTGACGTGCCTAGCCCGACGAAAAACCGTTTCGTTCTCAAACCCAGCCTCGCGTGCGGCCACTTCCCTTGTTTTTTGGCCAGGTTCAACATGTGGGCAATTGACCACATGTTCCGAATCAGCAATATCTGTTCGTTGCCCCCGCCTATCGCCGAGCAACTTTTCAACCGCCAGCCCAATGGCAACACGTTCCGATATGGTGAAATTCTTCCTGACTTCATTCTCATCACGTTCAGCCAGAAGAGACGGGACATCGATCACACGGGCCGAGATGTTCTCCCACTCCAGAGAACGGCACGCTTCCAATCGCCGTTGGCCAAAGACCAGGTTCATCTGACTGTCCACGCCAATGGGTTGGAGAAGGCCCAGGGTGTTGATACTGCCAGCAAGAGCCTCAATGTCTCCCAAATCTTGTCTGTGCCGCTTGCCAACGATGATGTTGTCGATGGGAACCAAAACAATTTCAGCCATTTTTTTACCTCCTAGGATCGACCGGTGTTGGCACACCAGCGCGTGGAACTGGGATCGTGAGAACGATCACCGGTCGACCCTGGAAGGTCCGGGCAATCTCTCCCACACAAATACGCCCCGTGCCACCGGGGCAACAAAAAGGCCGCTCAATGGCGGCCTTAGTTTGCGGGCAAGAAAAAACCCGTCGAGGGTTTCTCCTGACGGGTTTTGGTGCGTTATATATTCATTCTTTGGTTATCGAGTGTGCTCATCGTCGCGCACCCCTCGCAAGCATGACTCAGACTGTAGCAAGTTCTGTTGCAAATGTCTCGCATTTTGTTGTTGCAACATTTTTTTTGGCTTGGCATCCAACCTGGCCGCAATTTGGTGGATGGCAATATTCCATTTCCGCCATGCAGTACTACGGTCGCAAGCAAATTTCACCACGATTAGCTTCCATGGAGCCCTTTCTGCTCGGAGCCATACCAGCTTGGCCTGATCAGCTTCCAACCACCTCAACCATTCGAGACATTCGTCCATTCTAGTAATCGCATCCGCAGGAGGGGGGCCAAGCCGCACCAATGCCTGATCCCAACCGTATGCTTCCCCGGCCGTATGAAGGATCTCTGGCCAGAAGGCACGACAACCTTGGAGGGTGGTTCCCGGCAATCTCTTCAGAGTGGTAGCCGCCTCTTCCATCCTGGCAGCAACCATTTTTGGGGTCCATTTACTGTCCATGCGCCGTCTCCTTCCCCAAATGCTGCCCGAAAATCTTCTGGGCCAAGTGTTTGATCATCTCCCGCTCCGGCCAGCCCAGCCGGGGGTCTTCCATGGCAACCACCAGGATGCCGTGGTTGCGCCAGCCTTTGCGTTTTTCCCTTTCCACGTCCATCCGTTCGGGGATCAAACGGGCAAGACTGGAACGGACGGGGGCAGGACCGCCGGTCATGGTTTCAGCTCCCCATCCATCACCCAGTACAAAATTGCCAGTGCATCCGCCTCGTTGTCGTCCATGGGTTTGTGCCCCTTGGCCTCCATGGCCGCTATCATGGCGGATTTGCCCGCGTTGCCCTTGCCTGTGGTGTGAATCTTGATGCTACCAACCGGAACGCTCTCATATTCGACAGCATTCTCGTCTGCCCAAGACAGCAATGTGAATTTGTACCCGCCATAAACTTGGCCTGCCGTGGTGCCAAGATGCCGCCTGACCTCTTCGTAATAAATCGTCCGGATATCATTGCTCGTTTTAACCTCATCAAGCCAACGCCTAAACCGAGCAAAAGGCCTACCGGGTGATTCCGTTCTGCCAGCCTTCTTCCATTCCTGCGAACCACTGATAACCTTGCCGTCGATAAGAATTGCCCACCCCGTCTTGGTTCCCAAATCCAGGGTGAGGATTGTCCCTTTCCCTGGGATGCCCTTGTGGGGCAAAGTTGCTACAGCCATTTCTTCCTCCTGTGGGTTGATGTGGTCAGGGTGGCGGCGGTGTCCCGCCAAGAACGACGTCGCCACCCGCTTATTTGCACCGGGATATGGTTGATCAGAATGGGATATCATCATCGTCCATACCTCCTCCCTGCTGGTTGTTGAGTGGTAGAGGAGCACTCGTTGCCTGCCTTGGTGGGGTGGGTTGCCGATCGTGTCCGTACCCACCCTGCCTCTGACCCTGGCCGTACCCCTGACTCTGACCGTAACCATGACCCTGACTCTGGCCTTGGCCATAGCCACCATTTCCCTGTCCCTGCTCCGGTTTTGGATCCCTCTCCTGGATGCACAGGCTCCAGCCAGGCTTCCCTGGTTCGGCATTCTTGTCCCGGAGAACCACCACCTTCGCCGAACCCAAGTAACCGGCAAAATAGGTTTCACCGCTCCTCTGGGACTGGTTCTCGTATAACCCTGCCAGCTTGATCAGCGGTTTAAATTTGCGTTCTTCACTCATCTTTCATCTCCCTGCCAATGTTGTCCTTTCCAATTCTGCGAGGTACGGGTCAGACACAAGGCAACCGCCCCGCAACCATGCCACCCGACTGTCATCCACCAGCCGGAAAAAAATCGCTCTCTCCGCGATCTGTGCCACCTCTGCGCCACGCATCAACAACCAGATCACCCCATGCACGTCACCAGCAGTGGCAACAGCCAGAGGGTCTGTGCCTGAGAAAACTGCATCCCGATCCCATCCGGCTGCCACCAGGGCATGGCCATGCTGATCACGCAGGCTGTTGAACGCCTCCAGGATGTGGTGCTTTTCCTCGTCGGTCAGTAACCGGCTACCAGGATCAGCTTGCAGCCACTCACGGATGGCCTCCTTGTGCTCCGTGAGTATTGCCCGGAGTTCTCCTGTCATCTGCCCACGCTTCCCACGATGTCTCAGTTCACCAGCATCGCTGACGTACAGGTAAATCCCGTTTGCCGCCATGGTGGCCACAATTGTCTCAGGCTTCATATCACACCATCCTCAAAGTCATCTTTTGCATCTCCTTGGAGTTGTTCCTGGGTCGGTTGGAGATCCTGACGAATTGGAACCACATTCTCCTGGGTGAAACGGGTGAAACGGGTTGAAACGTGTCTCCCCACCTTTTTCTCTATTACGTCTCTCACGTATACAGAATCCCTGGTATACCCGTTACAACCCGTTTCACCCGTTTCAGGGGGGGTATAAGAATCACTAAGAAGAGTGATTCCATACCGTAGCCGTGACATTTTTCCATCGACTCTGACCGAGCCACTTGGCGATACAAACCCTTGATCTGTCAGGTATGTTCCAAACCTCGTCTGGGAGACTTCACGCGCCCCTGTCTCACGGCACCAAGCCTGGTAGGCCCTGAAGAGATCACCAGTCTTCACGTACAACTCCTTCCCGACGGCACAGCGGTCGGAAATAAACGGTGCAATCAGGTCCATTTCGCTGCGATATTCTTCAGTTGCATCCGCTATGGCGGCAGGAATACCGAGCCCTTCTTGCTGCCAGAGCAGGCAACCGTCCACCATCCACTTCAAAATTCCCGGTAGCTCATCGATCAAACTGCCCTTCAATTTTGGATCAGCAGTCTCGTCGGTGAAGGTCACATTGAACGGAATGAGCCGAATCCGCCGCCAGATTCCGAGGTCAGTTCCCTTAATGACGGGCTTGTGGTTGCCAAAGATCCACAACTTGTGTGATGGCTTGAAGTCGAAAAACTCACCGTAAAGAAACCGTGCTGTGATGGTATCGCCACCGGTCAGGTCTTTGACCTTCGACTCATTGAGCCGCTGATCGTCTGGAATTTCTGAGGTGACTACCATCCGCATGCCTGCCAGTCTGGCAATGTCGTTGGAGGACTCCTTCTCGCCGTGCCGAGTGGACATGAGTGCCTCTGTTGACAGGCGCATGGCGTAGTCATTGAAAATCGACTGCAATGTCTCTGTGAACGTCGACTTGCCGTTTTTTCCCTTGCCGAACAGGAAGAACAGGCATTGCTCGTCAGTCGATCCGGTCATGCTGTAGCCTGCCGCTTTCTGGATGAAACGGATCAGTGCCTCGTCACCAGAAAATATATCGCGCAAGAATCTTTCCCACGTCGTTGCTATTGCTTTTTGATTGTATGAAATATTTGACATTTTCCGGATAAAATCAGTCCTGTTGTGTGGGGTGAGTTTTCCGGTTTTTAAATCGATTGTGCCATTCGATACATTGAACAACCATTGGTTAGAATCAAACTGTACTGGCAAGATCGGCACATCAGATCTGGACAGTGTTACCATGGCAGTCATATGTGCCAGTTTTTCACTCGCCAAGGCGAATTTTGCCAATGACTGCCTGCGAAATGGATCCTCTGATTTTGCCGATTCCTGATATATGCTTCGCACCGTAGATTTGGCCAGTTTCATCATGGTTTCAGACTGGTCTTCTTGCCACTTTTTACCGTCAAAGATGAACCACTTTTTGAATGGCTGACAGTACCGTATAATATCTCCAAATTTCCGAACCAATCGTGCGCTGAGACCAAACTGACTCTCGTTTCCAATGTCTGATTCATGCGATGTTGTTTCAACTTCTTTAGAATTTGCGAGTTGTTTCTGTACCTCAGCAATACCATGATTTACCATTAGATCATTCCAATCTTTCATCTCATATGGCCGTTTTTTCCCGAAGTCGGGCACAGCCAATAGACCGCCGGAGAGTCGTGCTGCTTTGACCGCAAAAGGGTCTGGCAAGCCGGTGTCCTTAACCAAGTCGGCCAGGGTGATGAGCTTGGCATACGGGTACAGAAGCTGGATTGCACAGGCCACTGCCGGAAGGTTGGAGTTCATCATGGCGGCAACCCCAAGAGATCCCTCCTCGGCCATTTCTGCCGTTCGGGTGGTGGAGACGCCTTCCCCAATCTCGATAGTCAGCCCAACACCATCGCCCGGTGGGAGTGCCTGTGATGCCCAAAATCCACCGGTGATAGTACCACCTGCCAGAAATGACTTTTTCCCATCGCCATCAATCATTCCAATGGAGGAAATGGCCCCGTCCACTTCAATGGGAACGACAAGGATCCGGCCCGGTTGGAGATAGCCAGTTTTCCCTTTTGGGTCGTACCCTAGGATGGTGACCAGGGTGGCATGGTCTATCTCGCGCATGCCTGGCGTTGCCGTTACCTGTTTGCGTACCAAATACGGGTTATCGTCCTGGGCCATCTGACATGCCTTCAAAACTTCCTCGGCCATCACAACGGCACGTGCGGCCATGGCGGCCTTGTCCATGGCTTTCTGTCCACCAGTGGACTTCTTTTTGCCTCGTGGCGCACCCAGTACGGCATCTCCCAATGCTCTGGACACCGCCTCAGCCACCCTGGGCAGATCCCTGGAATCCTCCAAGTGGAGCAATCTGGACGCGAAGGTCATCCCATCCCCTGCCCCACATTGGTTGCAGAAAAACGTCCCCCGCCCGTCCCGATCGTCAAACCGGAACCTGTCTGTGCCGCCACACCATGGGCACGGCCCATGTTTGCCGGTAAGATGGCTTTGGCTGGCACCCAGGGCAATCAGGATGCTTGGCCAATGGCCTTGTGCCCGGTCTTTGATCTGGTAGATGTTCATTGACATCCTCATCATTCAGATAATTCTACAAAAACGGTATCCGTTAGACGTCCAGCCTTACCCGATAGATCTTGTTGCCGATCCGCCTCTCCTCCGGCCCAACCCAACAGGCCGGGATGCTGATCGTCTGGCCTTGCTTGTGCCGGAATTTTTCCGAATGCAGCGTCCGCAGATGGCGACGCCGAGGGTGTGGTACTTTGCCTCCCCCTGCACCACCTGGACTCTGCGTACCATCCATCCCATACCGCTTCTTGATCTCACCTGGCGTCAGCAGGGTGTAGACTGGTCGGTCATGGCTGCGCAGAATCTTCTTGGAATGTTGCCGACTCCTGGCCGGAGCGATCTCAAAAACAAACCTCGACGGCGAGTTCAGAATCATCACCTCGTACAATGCTGCGGCAATATTTTTGAATTTCTCCGTATCCGCATAGTCCGATTCCGATGCTGGAATAACACGCAAAATTTTGTCGTCTTTGCCAAACAACACGGCACTGGCATCCTCATAAAGGTAAAGTGCGAGCGGAGACTCTGGATCTCCTGTGTATTTGATATCGTAGATCGTACTGACAGTTACCTGTGCATCCCCATTCTGATTGTCTATCAAATCGAATACGGCTATATCACTCGAGTGATTTGTACTTGTCGGATCCACCCGCAATAACACGACACCCTTGTCATCCTCAATCGCAACCGTCTGGAATGGCAGAAAGAAGCCGTTGATCAACTCTTCTGCCTTATCAAAATCGACGGCCTTCGGGATAAAATCAGCCGGATCACCATCAAAAACAAAGAGCTTTGCTTCTTTTAGATACTGGATCAATACAGGATCGTTTTCTTTCTCTGCAATCCTGCATAACCGGTCAAAATATCTCCCCATTGCTTTTCTCCTCTCTCTGCCTATTGCTGTCCAATTGTCGAGATCTGAGTTACCTGACCACCCTGAACCCAAAAAATGGTGTCGAACAAACTGCTGAGTGCGCTGGCGTAGTCCCGTTTGGCTGTCATCGCCAATACAGTCGCTATCCCCGTGGATCGCAGCAGATTAACCAGCCCCATGCGACCTGCAGAGTCCAAAATGTCTGTGCCGTCCAACAGCAGGATGGGAGACTGCTCCAAGCTGGCCACCAGCACCTGCATGGTGACGCGGCACCGGTATTGTTCGGCGGCAGAGCAAATGACATACGGTCTGCCTGCATACAGCAGGTCGGAGTCAGCAGTCAGAGAAACAGGCCCCCAATTGGCGATGGCAGAGAGTTCTGCACACCGGGCGTTCAATCCGGCCAGTGCTGTGTCCATTTTGGTTTTGCGCAGACCACCTGGTGCCGTCACCTCTTTAAGCACCGCAAACTGTCTGGCATCCTCCGCATAGCGATCAGCACTCTGTTTGATTTCCCAGGCTTTCAACCGTGTCTCGCTTCGATTGAGTGCTTGCCTCAGAGTGGCGATCTCAGCCGCAGAAGCCCCGCCTCCCTTGGCTCTGATTGCGGCGAGTTGGGACTGGGCAGAGGTGATCTCCCCTACTTGCCGTTTGGCCACATGGAGATTATTCTCCGCCACCTGTACCGCCTGCTTTTGCGCAGACAGCTCGCGATTCAGCTCCTCCTGAATGCGTGTCACCTGCTCAGAGGCAGACCTTGCGTGGTTGGTAATGGAGATGTTGTGCTGCTGGGTTGCTGCGGCCAATCTGGCATTTTCAGTCTCAAGCGCATCAATCTGTGCCTGATCCACCTGGGTGCCATCCAGGAAAGAGAGCCCGTACCGTGTCGGCGCGTGGCCGGGTCCAAAATCCTGGATTGCGACTGGAATCCCGCACCCTGGGCAATGTCCGTCGATTCTGGGTGCCCCGGATCGCATCACCGCAATTTCACCTCGGATCGCCTTGATCCGGTTGTTGTTGGCCGTCACCGCCACCCTGGCATCAATAATTTTTTGCGGTTCCTGCTGCCACTGCACCAACAACTTCTGCAGGTTGGCAATCTCTGCGGCACGGGTGGTGCGCACCATGGCCAGAGAGGCCTCCAGTCCGGCAATATCCGGCAGGGGGGTGCCAGCAAGCGTTTCCACCCTGGCAACTTCGGCGGCATCCACCGCCTGGTTGGCGATGGCCCGATCCACTGCCTGCCTCTTGTCCTGGATGTCTCGTTGGAGGCCTTCCCGGGTGGCAGATGCCAGATCCGCCTCCCATCCCTGGGGCAGATAGGCTTTGCACTTCTCCTCGCCAAACGTCTCCTTGGTGATGGCCCGCCAACCCCCGGTAGACTCGGACATGTGTTTGGACGACTCCGAATGGGCGACGTCGAAACTGTTGTTGCTGATGACTTGCCAAGCCCAATCAATCATCCCCTGGTCGAGCCGATTACCTGCCACCGCCCGATCCAGGTCTTCCCGGGTGATCACGGCAGAAAAGGTTGGATCCTTGGCAGCGGTTTCCTGCAGCACTTTGATCCTGGCCGCCTGCGGAATCGCCATCCAGTCAATCAGCCCCAGGGCCATGCGGGATGGTGCCACCTGGCCGGGGAATGGGCCGGTGCCTTTGGCTGTGTTGGCCGGCCATGTCACCCGGCGCATCCCCTGCTCCCCTGTGAGAGTCACCGACCCGGACTTGCCCCGCACCAGCAGGTGGGACTCCTTTTTCAGCAGTGCTTCCTTGCCATCGCCCAGCAGGATCGGCATCACCGTGTCCGACCGGATGCAGGCGGCCAAGGCGCGCAAGACAGTCGTCTTGCCTGCCCCGTTGGCTCCGGCCAACAACGTCAGCCCGGGGTTTAGGTCCATGTCGGCGGCTTCAATACCACCAAAGTTTTCAATCGAGAGAGTCATTGTCCTGCTCATGGCGTAATCCTCCGTCAGAATGGGTTGGTGTCACTTGGAACAAATGCCGGACTGGACACCGGCGGTAGTGCAGCAGCCACCCGTGGCGGCAGACTCACGGCTGGTGGCTGTGTTACTGGAGCCGGTTGTTGGACTGCCTGTGTCGCTGCCGGAGCCGACGGTTGGTAGACCGGGGAGTGCGCCGCTGGCAGAGGAACCGGTGCCTGTAGCGGTGGCTGGTAGGCCGGGGCCTGTGCCGCTGCCTGGCTCGGGAACGCATCAAACCCACCAGCCAACGCATCATTCTGCCCGCTATCGGAAAATTGCTCAGCACCATCGCCAACACCGTCATTCTGCGGGTTCTCCTCTGCAGACTTGGCATCCTCATCCGCCTTGGCGGCGATGCTCTGGAGTTCTGGAACGTGCGGAGTCAGAAATTCCTTTTCCTCTCTGGTAAGGGTCGGCCACCACCCCCGGAAGGCATCTACCCCCCTGGCTGACATCCGCCGGGCCTCGTCCAGGACATCCCGCGTGGCCCCACTGAGCCAGTCGGCAATAGCCTTTCCTGTCGCCTCGCTGATATACTCACCGGGCTTGATGGCCCTGAGGATCTCCTCTGGAGCCTTGATGGCCGGAATGATCGGGTTTACGAAATACCGCTCCCCAGCAGACTGAAACAGTGGCTTGTGATCGGGGCCAAACAAGATGGATACCGTCATCTCAAAAATCAGGTTTTTCTCCATGATGGGTTCCAGGCCACTATTGTAGATTTTGGCCTGGGGGCCGCGCCCCTCCTGAGCCACACCCATTTTGGCACGCAGACAAAAGATGACGTGGCACCCGGAGCGCAACAGGGTGTTGATCATCCGTTTTAGGGCCATCTTGGGTTTGGCCCACTTCGCCAGTCCGGCGGCGTTGTTGTTGTCGGCTTGATCCAGCACCCCACCTTCTCCTTCCCACACATGGGATGCGGAATCGATGATGACGCAGCTGTAGCCACCAACATGCTCAAAGGCACGAAAAGCCTCGGTGTAACGCTCCGGCGTGAACGGCGGCTGAAAATCGATATGATCCCACTGGCCACCTACTTTCCCGGCATAGAACAAAGCTCGCCGGTTTTCGGTATCGATCACACCGATTTTGCCCTGGGGCCCCACCAGGCCACGGGCCAAGCGCAGTGCCGAATAAGTCTTGCCCGACGACGATCCGCCCCACAAACTGATCAGAACAGGTTGAAAAACACGTACTGCTGGCTTAATTTCAAATGCCATTGTCGTTACTCCACTGCCCAGATTGGAAACTCTTCGTCCATGAAAGGACGAGCCGGTTGATTGGTGGCCCAGGGTTTATCCGGACCGAATTGATGCATACACGCCTTCCAGGCACTGATGGCCCGCGAGGCAATCATCCCGCCTCTCTCCCACACCAACGACATGACGTTGCCCTGCGACTGTACAAATTCACGCACCAGCACATTCATGGCGGGACCAGTCTCCAAAAAGACGAAGAAGAAACGGGGATCCTCCGTCACCCTGGCAAACTGCTGGAGAGCACGGGTGTCGTCACCATAAACAAGCCCCTTCAGGATCAGCTCTTTGGCCGCTCTGGCCGCCTGCATGTAGACGTATGCCTGGACGTGGTATTGGTACCGGGTGACCGCATAGACCACTGCCGAATCGACGGGCACCCCGTTTTGGTTGCTGAACGTCTTTAAGTCGATGATTGCCTGCGGCTTCAAGTAATCGAACCGCGACTTCATCGGCACCCCGTCCTCAGCTGTCCAGAACACCGACACCTCCGGCAACCCACCCGTGAAGGCGGCGTTTGCGTCGTCGTTGGAGCGGATCGCCTCCTTGGCCCGCAGGCACAGTTGATATGCGTCTTTGCCCAATACCTCTTTGCCCCCGGCGGCCACCTCCTCCTGGAAGGCACTCTTGATCACCGGCCAGAGCAGGCAATTGGGTTTCACATCGAGGATGCGGTGCGACATCTCCTCCAAGGTGCCAGATTTCTTCAGGCCGAGTTCCCCGCACTTTTCCCGGAGAGCCTCGACACCCTGCAGGCAGCCGGGGTAGTCTTCTGGCTTTGGTTCAACCAAGTAGGCATTGTCAAATGCCCCGGCACCTTCCAGCACCAGTTTGTGAATCGCCTTGCCCATCACTTTGGCGGGTGTGCTGGATTCATCCACCCGGTTGGGATCCAGGTATTGGTGCCAATAGGTCAGTGGGCTGGCCCCCATGGCCTTGATACCACTGACCGACAGCGATGGATCAGCGTGGTATTGTTCGGCTGGCAGGTTTATATGGACGCCATTTGGAATCATTCCAGACATGCTACATATTGTTTTCATTCTGCTTCTCCGTTCGTAAAATTTGTTGGGAGCGTGTACGCACAAACCGTCGCTCGGCCTCGTAGACCTCAATATCATCCTCTCGGTACATGATGTGACCGCCTATCTTCAGAAAGGGTGGCCCCTTGCCCTTGCACCGCCAGTTCTGTAGCGTTCTTGGGTTGATCCCCCACCGACGCGCAAGCTGAAATGGGTTGATGTGGCGGGTCTCCATGCCGTGCTTTCCTCCCGGTTGCGTGTTGAACATGGGACGGATAGTAGCAGGGGGGAAGGTAGGAGAAAGGAAGGAGAAAGGTAGGTAAAAGGTAGGAGTAACTTATTTTTGCATTTTTTTGAAAAAATTTTATAGCCTGAAAAATGCGTGGCAAAAGATAGCAACGCTTTAAAAAACAAACAATATATTGTTTGATTAGTCCGGAAGATTGGAAAAATCTGGCAGATCTCGCACCCGCAAACGGGTGTGAAAAACGGGGGTGAGGCAGGTAGGAGCAAGGTAGGAACAAGGTAGGAGCAGATGGCCGGAAGCAGGAAGGTGACAAACAGCAGAGAGTGGAAGCAGGCAGGAGCGGGGTGGGAGTACGAGGAAAAGGGCGGGTGGCTGGCCCCGCTCAATATAAACGGGGCCAGCGAAGATCGTGTGCCAGGGTTACGTTTTCAACCAGCAGAATCCGCCGCCGTAGCCAATCAGATCCCTCCAATCGGACCGTCCGCTGAAAAATTTGGCCAGGCTGTTGGCCTTCATCGAAGCTTCAACATTTTCCAACACAACCTGTGTGCGGCATTTCTTCTCACCTCGCTGCCATGCCCTTACCAGGATGCCGATCAATTGCCTTTGCTTCTCGCCCGTGAAAGTGAACTCGCGCCCGTTGACCCGCACCACATCATAGTCGGGACTGGCCCAAACCGGAGACAGATCATCCACTTCACCTGTCACGCCAGTCAGCACGCTCTCCAACAAATCCATGTCCAGGCGATAACGATCCACCTCTATGATCATGGCATCGTCCAGGCTGAGCATGCGAAATCCGTGGGGCAACTCGACATGCCGCCCCGTTGGGATATCCCTGGCCAGCACCACTCCCGGCGATTTGCCACCGAGACGTTTCAAGGCATCGTAGATGTCATCAAAACTCTGGTGTGCGGCCATCCGTCTGGCTAGAAAAACAGTCGCCTTGCCAGAGCCAAGTAGAAACGAACCGATGCTCCAGAGAAAGTTTTTAAGGACTGAGCGCGGCTCCCCATCAAATCCAGCGATTTCTTGGATATGCCGCACAAAGCGGCCTATATCCAGATTGTGTGTTGGTTCAGCGTGAATGATACAGATGGCCGTTGCGCGTAAGCACTTTTTCGGACACTCCCGGCACCTTTTCAGGATCCAGGACTGCGTTTTTTGAGGCATGATGGGTCTACCGTCCGATGTGGGATAAAGCACGAGGGGCGTGTACCCCTCGTCTTGATAATCGGCTCGGTGAGCCCAGCCAAGCTATCCCTTGAC
>PEAG01000071.1 GCA_002753505.1 Magnetococcales bacterium HCHbin5
TTTTGGGCGCGCTGCGCCCATTTGCTGCGCAAATGGGCTTCGGTGAAAGCGCGCCCTTGCATGCAGGGGCTTTGCCCCTGCACCCCACCGGGGACCGTGACGGTCCCCGGACCCCTGCAATTGTTTTAAAAGATTAAGAAAAAAAGCATGGGTGTGATTTGTTCTGACTGATAAGGAATCGCTTTATGTCTTCGTCTTTTTCCATGGCCAAGGGAAGATTGATCGCCGCTTCGCTCGGTCCGGGTGACCCCGGGCTGATCACCCGGGCGGCCTGGCGTCTGCTGGAGACGGTGCCCTGCTGGGCGTGGCCGGAGAGTCGCCAGGAAGGAGGGGGGTATGCCCTCTCCATTGCGCAACGGGCGGGCCTGCCCCTGCCACCCCATACCCTGCCGCTGGCCTTTCCCATGACCCGCGACCTGCTGGTGTTGGCCCGCCATTGGCAAAACGCTGCCGAGCAGGTGCTGACCCTGCTCAATCAAGGGTTGGACGTGGCCTTTCTGGTGGAAGGGGATGCCTCGTTTTTTTCCACTTTTGGCCACCTGCAACGCACCATTCAGGCCATGGATGATACCGTCCAGGTGGAGATCATTCCGGGCGTCTCCTCACCATTGGCAGCGGCAGCATTAACACGACAAAGTCTGTGTGATGGGGACCAAAGCCTGGCCATGGTGTCGGCCAGCATGGGAATGGAACGCATAGACCGCCTGCTGACCGATTTTGAAACCGTGGTTCTGCTCAAAGTCAGACCGGTGCTGGATCCCCTGCTGGATCTGTTGCAGAGCCGCAACCTGCTGGAAAAATCCCGCTTTGTCGAACGGGCAGGTGCCCCTGAAGAACGGGTTGTCGAGCAAGTATGGACACTCAAAGGCACCCAGGTACACTATCTTTCCCTGATGATTGTACACTGCAACGATGGCGAGGCCGGGCTGGGCACGCCGGGATGACTCCATCGCCTGCCGCTCCCCGTCGTCCAGCCTTGGTCGCGCTCTCCCGCCGTGGCGCGCAGCATGCGACCCGGTTGCGGCGTGACTGGCCAGAGGCGGCCGTCTATCTGCTCAAACCTTGGGAGGCCGGTGGGTCGGATCAGACGACTCCGCTGGAACCGCCCTTGCGTCAACATGTGGCCCAGTTGCTGCGGCAGCATGATCCGGTCTGTTTCTTTTGTGCCCTGGGTGCGGTGGTTCGCTTGATTGCACCCCATTTGCGCTCCAAGCGGGAAGATCCCGCCGTATTGGCGATTGATGAGACGGCCCGTTTTGTCATCCCTGTGGTCTCCGGCCATTTGGGAGGGGCCAACCGTCATGCCCAACGGGTGGCGCGTTGGTTGGCCGCTTTGCCGGTGATCACCACCGCTTCAGATGCCTTGGGCCGTTTAAGCGTGGACCTGCTGGGACGCTCCCTGGGGTGGCAGATTCAGGCCTCCTCCGAGGCCCTCACACGGGTGGCGGCCTGTGTGGTCAACGATGAGCCGGTTGCCTGGATACAGGAGGCGGGCAGTCGCCGCTGGCAGTTGGAGCTGCCTGCGCTGCCCGACCATGTGATCCCTTTGCAACAGATTGCCCTGGCTGACCCGGGCCGTCAGCGGGCCGTGTTGTGGATTACCCGCCAGACCGATGTGGCCGCCATCCAGCAGCGTTGGCCGGAACGGCTCATTATCTATCGTCCGCCCTTGCAGCCGGGTCAGCCATTGGCAAATCCGCTGGTGGTGGGAGTCGGTTGTGATCGCGGAACCCCGTTGGCTGCCCTGCTGGAGGCGTTGCAGGAGGCCAGGGAGAGATACCCCTTTGACTGGGACCAGATCACAACCCTGGCCACCATCGACCGCAAAGGGGACGAGGTGGGGTTGTTGCAGTTGGCCGAGCGGTTGACGCTGCCTTTGACCCTCTATCCGGCAACGCGCCTGGCGCAGGTGGTGGTCCCCAACCCGTCGGAGACCGTGCAACGATATATGGGCACCCCTTCGGTATCGGAGGCGGCGGCCCTGTTGGCGGGCCGGGAGGGCGGGAAACTGTTGCTGCCCAAACACTGTTTTCGTGCCAACGATGGCTTTAATGTCACGATTGCCCTCGCCGAGGCCACGCCCCAACACTATCAGGAGAATATACCCTCATGACCGGTCAATTATCCTTGGTCAGTATTGGTCCGGGGGCGTTGGACCAATTGACGGTTCGCGCCCTGGAGGTCATCCGCGCCGCAGAGGTGGTGGTGGGCTATAAAAGCTATGTGCATCGCATAGAGTCGTTGCTGGAGGGCAAAACGGTGGTGGGCAGCGGCATGCGCCAGGAGCTGGAACGCTGTACCGAGGCCATTCGCTGGGCTCAGAGCGGCAAAAAGACGGTATTGATCTCCTCGGGAGATGTGGGTATTTACGGCATGGCCGGTCCGGCATATGAGATGTTGTTGCAGGCGGGTTGGTCTCCTGAGCAGGGGGTCAGGGTGGAGGTGATTCCGGGTGTCAGCGCGCTGAATGCCTGTGCGGCTCTGGTGGGTGCGCCGTTGACCCATGATTTTTGTGCCATCTCGCTGTCAGACCTGCTGACCCCTTGGGCCGTGATTCAAAGGCGGTTGGTTGCTGCGGCGCAGGCGGATTTTGTGACCGCCTTGTACAATCCCAAGAGTCACAAGCGGACGACGCAAATCGTGGAGGCACAGCATATTTTTTTGCAATATCGTCTGCCAGCGACGCCGGTAGCGGTGGTGACGGGGGCCTTTCGGGAGGATGGGGGAGCCATCCTGACCAACCTTGCCCAGATGGTTGAGCATACCATCGACATGGAGACCACTGTTTTGATCGGCAACAGCAGTACATTTACCCAGGCGGGATTGATGGTGACCCCGCGTGGTTATGGCAGCAAATATGATCTGGCTGCTGCCTTTGCGGCCTCGTAGGGCAGGGAGTTCAGGCTGGACTGTCCCCGCTCGGCAAGGTGACAACGATGGAGGTAAACCCCGGCCGACTGCTCTCCAGGCGGATGCTTCCCCCGTGGGCCTTGGCGGCCAGCCAGGCGGAATAGGTGCCCAAGCCGGTGCCCTCCTGCTTGCCATACGTGACATATTTTTCAAAAAAACGGCTGCGGATTTCATGGGGCACCTCCCCGGAATTGGTGAGGGTGATGGTGCGCAGCCCGTGCTGTGCCGACAGGGTAATGGTGATCTCCCCGGCAGTCGGCGATGCCTGTACAGCATTCATGATCAGATTGTGAAACAGGGAGTAACAGAGCAATCTCTCCCCCCGCACCATGAAGGCGGGATCGCTGGAGGCTACCGTCACCTGTATGTTTTTTGGCACAATGTGCCGATCCAGATCGATGATCACCTTTTTGATGAGTACCAGCAAATCAAAGGATTCCGCTTGCAGTTGATAGGTGCCATTTTCCATCTTCAGCAGATCCAGCGAACGGTTGATCATCTCCAGCATGGTATAACCGTTGGTTTCGATCACCTTGATCAGCTGTTTTTGCTCTTCGGTCAGATTGTCATCCTCCAGCAACAGCTCCGGCAGCCCGATGATGCCAACCAATGGGCCTTTCAGGTCATGCCGGGAGATGCGATCGATATCCTCCCGCATCTGCAACGCATTGACCAACGTCTCGTTCTGGCTGATCAACGCCCTTTGTGCATGATAGAGGGCGACCAGATTGCTGACCCTGGCCAGCACAATGGCAGGACTGCTGGGTTTGCGAATAAAATCCATCGCTCCCAAACTCAACCCCAGCTTTTCATCATCAAAGTTATGTTTGGCCGTCAAAAAGACAACAGGAATCTCTCTCGTAACGGGATCCGCCTTGAGCAGACGACACAGTTCAAAGCCATCCATGCCGGGCATCATGACGTCCAGTAGAATAAGATCCACCTCTCCCTGCTTGGCCAACCGCAAGCCCAACATGGCTCTGGTGGCAATAATGACGGTAAAATGTTTTTCCAGGGCTGCTTTGACCACATCGATATGTTCTGGCTGGTCATCAACCACCAGGATGGTCCGTTTGCGGGAGGGTGTCGGTTGTGAACGGTCGTGCATCATAGTTTAATCTCTGCCAGAGTGATGTCATCTTCAAACGTTGTCAAACCCGTATGAGCGGAGAGCAGCGCGATCAGAGGGTCCAAAGAGTCCCGGTTTGGCAGGTCGGCGAGCAAAAAGGCCTCCAGTCGATCCTCTCCAAACATACCCTGGGTCGGGGAGCTTGCCTCGACAACACCATCAGAAAAGGCGTACAGGCGGTCACCCGCTACAAAGATCAGCTGGAACGCCTCCCCTGCAAAGTCTAACGCTGCCAGAATGCCAAGGGGCGGCAAGGTGGAGGGCAGGCGGGCATGTACCGTTCCCTGACGAACCAGCAACGCTGTCGGCAAACCCGCATTCCAGACCAGACCGTGTTGCCGATCCTGAGAAATTTCAAACAGGGCAGCGGCAAAAAAATGTCCGGTGGGGAGACGGGCGCAGAGCTGCGCATTGATGGTTGCAAGAATCTCCAGCGCGGACATGTTGCGAATGGCCAAATCGTGCAAAATATAGGCGACCAGAGGACCACCGATGGCGGCCGAGAGACCGTGGCCGGTAAAGTCGCCCAACAACACCAGCTCCCGGCCATCGGGAGTGACCGTGGACAAAAGCAGATCCCCCGCTGTGGTTTCAACAGGAGAGAGTAAAAAGCGCAGATGCTGGTCATGAATCCGATCCGCCTGCCGCATCTTCAACAGGATGCTCTCAATCAGGGTACGCTCTGCCAGCAAAACCCTGTTTTTTTCCGCCAGTGCCTGGGTGGCGTTGCGCAAAGAGAGCTGGGTTTTGACCCGGGATTGCACAATGGGGATGCTGAAGGGCTTGACGATATAGTCCACCGCTCCCAGATTCAATCCCATCAATTCGTCACCCTCGGTCGATTTGGCTGTGACAAAAATAACCGGGATTTCCCGCGTGACCGGGTTGGACTTGAGTCGGCGACACACCTCGTAACCATCCATTTCCGGCATCATGATGTCGAGCAAAATCAGATCGGGATAGGGCAAAATGGCGGCTACCCTCAGGGCGGTCTGACCGCTGGTCGCCGGTCTGACCGTATAATCGGGTATCAATGCCCCCTTCAATATATCAATATTTTCCGGTGTATCATCCACGACCAGGATGACAGGTTTGGGAGAGGGTCTAGGCAACACGTCTGGGCTCCATGATTTAATAGCCTGTTTCAGATCAGGAAACTCAGGCTGGATTGTTTTGGAAATCCGACACGAATCCTGCCATGATAGCACAGTTTTCCTGTTTGTTTCACCTTTTGTATGAGGGGAGGCGTGGCCATCGTGTCCAAGGTTACCGGCCTCCTCAATGGGGCTGTTCGCTCGGCAACAGGGCCGCCAGCCGCAACAGGTCAACCTTGCCGTTGGGGTTCAAGGGCAGTTGAGGCAATCGTTGGATGGAGCGGGGAATCATGTAATGGGGCAGCCGACTGGCACATTCGTGCAGAATATCCGCATCGGACTGTTTGGAACCGCACACAAAACCGACGACACTGGTGACATTGCCACTGTTGAAGGGCCAACTCAACACCGCCACCTGGTCGGTGTGGGAAGCCTGCCGGAGTACATGCTCAATCTCGGCGAGTTCGACCCGATAGCCCCTGATTTTGACCTGCCGATCGACACGATCCAGATAATAGTAGCCTGTTCCCTGCTTCCAGAGAACCAGATCCCCGGTTTTGTACCAGCGTTGCTGTTGGCCCTTTTCATCGGCCAACTCCAGGTAACGACGCGCTGTTTCAGCCGCATTTTTCCAATAACCCGGAGTGATCTGGGAGCCGTTCAGGCAGAGTTCTCCCTTGGCCTCCTCTTCCCCCTCCAACAACTGACCATCGGCGGCAAGAATGGCCGCTCTTTGACCCGCATAGGGCATGCCGATGGGAACCGAACCATTGATACAGGCCGCTTCCGAATGGCCCGGTTGCCAAAAATAACCGGTGATACAGATGGTGCCCTCCGTTGGACCATAGGTGTTTTCGATACGGGTGTTGGGAGCCGCTGCCTGCCACAATTGTACGGCTTGCAAGGTCAACTGCTCTCCACCAAATATGCTCATCCGAAGCGATGGAAAGCCATTTGGTTTGAGCAGGTACATTTTTTTCATGAATTGAATCACGGCGGGCACCGATTCCCAAAAGGTCAGCCCATGCTCTTTGATAAACTGGGCCGGTGCCATGCGGGCATTCTGTGGTATCGAATAGAGAGAGGCTCCGGCGGCCCAGCAGACAAATTGATCATAAACGGAGGCATCAAACGTGAGATCGCTGTGTTGGGAAAAGCGGTCATCAGGCGTGGGCTGGTACCGTTCCAACATGCTGTCAACGAACGCATTGACATTGTTGTGCGAAACCATCACCCCTTTGGGGATGCCCGTGGTGCCGGAGGTGAACAGCAGATAGGCAATGGCCTGCTGTGGTTGTTTGGGGGTCTGCACTGAAGGCAGGGGGTCCAAAATATCCCGTCGGCAATAAAAACGGTGTCGGGCCAGTTGCTGGGTCCAGGCGGGGGGATCTTCATGGTCGGGCAACAAAACAACAAGATTTTTCTCTGCCTTTTCCAGCAAGATTTGACCCGGCTGTTCACACTGGCTGTCCAGGATCAAAATCTCCACCTCCGCCAGATCGGTAATATGAAGGTTGCGTTCCACGGGAAAATTGGGATTTAACGGTACATAACCCTTGCCCGCATATAAAATGGCCAGCACCGAGGCATAGGCGGTCAGGGAACGATAGGCAAAAACGGCGGCAACGGGGTTGTTCGGGTTGGGATCCTGCCGTTCAATGGCCGAGGCAATGCAGATGACGTGCTGTCTCAAGGTCCCATAGCTGTAACAGATTTCTTGGACATACAGGGCCGGGCGGGAGGCATGGCGGAGTGCGCTCAAATGAAACCTGTTGGCAATATTGTACTCTTGAGGATCAGCAGGCATAAAAAAATTATCCTATGGGTGTTAAAAATGGATGCCGAACAGTGCAAAGAAAAAAGCGGTATCCTGCATGAATGCGGAGTTTGCGTGGTCCCAGATGCGCAGAATGGAAAAGAACAGCCAGACACCGGCAATCTTCCGTAATGTAATCAAGGATTGCAGCCTGGGTGCATACTGGACAACCGGTTGTCCCCGCCGGTTTTGTTCCCGTATCATGCTGATAAAAATACCGATCCCAAGCATGAAAGAGTAGAACAGGTAGGAGTTGAACTTGACAAAAGGCAGCAGGTTGCCATTGACAATAAATTCATCAAAATGTTGCAGGAAGTGATAGTAAAAGTTTCCCACGAAGGCAGAGGCCATCGTGGCGGTAAACACGCGCAGCCTGGGATGATTCTTGAAAAATTTCAGATAGGTCGGAAAGAAAAAAAAGTCAACCAGCAACTCTTTAAAATAATAATAGTAACGATTCCAGAACTCGACGAGGGAGACGGACAAGAGGGGTTTGTAGGTGTTGCGGAACACGTTGAATCCGAGCAGGCGCAAACAACCGACGATCAAATGTCCGATGACGGCCAACTGAATGGTTTCATAGACCATATCCATGATCAGGCTGGCCCAGACAATGGCTGGCGAGGGCACTTGATGCCCGCTGAGGGCGATCAGGGTATCCATGTGATAGAGGGTGAGTGGGATGGGGAAAAGCAGATCGGAGGAGTCACTATGGTCAAAGAAGAGGACACCCAAGCCATCCAACAGCCACTGCCAGAGATGGGAGAGGATGAGCAGTTTGAGACCGGCCAGTTGGGATTTTGCCAGATCGAGCCGGGAGTTGGCCTGCTTTTGAGTCAGATAATCGAGCCCCTTGCCGTAAGGAACCTGGGTGGAGCCCAGATAGGGCAAAACATAGATAAACTGGTCAACAAATCCATTTTTTTTGCTGCTGCCCCGTTTGCCGGCGTACAACATCAGTCCGATGCGCCAGATCAGAAAGGCAAAAAAGGCCAAACATTCGGTCAATCGGGAGGCGATAAACCAGGCAGGGTCATCTCTGAAGTTTGCCGGCAGCATGAAAAGGGAGAGAATACAGCCCCATAACAACAAATGGAGAAAAATTTGCGGATTCTTGCGAACGGTTGGGGGCAGATCCGTAAAGGAGCGGGCGACCCGGAAAAAAAGATAGAGCAGGCCCACAACAAACCCGGCATCCATCACAAACCAGAGCAGATGGGTGACCTCCAGTTCCAACAGCTTGCGGTAGAGAAACAGGCCGCCGCCGCCGAGGCCCGCAATCCACAACCGTTGTGCAGGAAAGCGTTGAGCCAGTATCATCAAGGGCAGCAAAGGAAGGTACTGGGTCTCCCCCAGGATGAGCAGCAGCGTCAACCAAAGAACAACATTCCCCGTCCGAGTCGTGGAAAATTCAAGCAACTTTTCGTTTTCATGGAACTGAGAAATAGTTAAATAAATAGATTTCAGGGTCATTTGGACGTATTCTCTATGTGTCCGCACCGGCCGGACCAGGGACAGTCAGGCTGTCGTGCTAAAATACACCTCGGCGTGGGTGTCATGTACAAGGACAAACCAGGGCCTGCTGCTGACCCCGCTTACCGTTTTAACGTGGTTGAGTTCCAGAATCGCGTCTACGTCCCACTTCTCCCCGTGTTCGTATACCCGAAGAGAGATCGGATCTTCAATGAAAAATGATACACAGATACAATAACCTTTGGCCCGGAGGAGGGTCGGTGGCCATGGTCCCGGTTATTGGGTGCGTTTTTCGATCAGATTCAATATCTTGTGGATGGATTCAAGCTCAACGGGGTCAATGCCGGTTTCGGAAAAATCGATCCCAAACTCCGATTCCAAAAAATCGATGATTTCCAGCATTGCCAGAGAGTCAATGAGGCCGGATTTTACCAACCCATCATTATCATTAATATTTTCTATTGCCAAATCCGGACGGGCGATGGTGCGCAAAAATCGGATGATTTTGTCTCTGTTGGCTTGGGTGTTCATAGGTTCCTGTCATGTACATGTGAGGGTAGAGTGGTGGTAATACGCATGCCTGTTCAGAGCCACCAGCAGGGGAGAACCCCCAGGAGATATGGCAGATATGGCGACCGTATCCTAGCACCTTGTCACCAGAAGAACCAGCGAGAAATGTCGTCAAACCCCTTTCAGGGGGAGGAAGTTGAAAAAATTTATGGGAGTGCGTTGTTGCAGGCTGTCATGGGTGTGATTCCTTTCCTCTTTCCCATGCCATCGGTATACTGAACCTGGGTGGGTTTTTTGGGCTTTTAATGAGGTAAAACTTTGAAAAAATTCTGGAAAAAAATATGAATGAACCGTGCCCCCGCAAAAAGCGGGTTGCAGTGGCCATGTCAGGGGGGGTTGATTCATCGGTGGCCGCGGCCTGTTTACTGGAGCAGGGCTATGAGGTGATTGGTCTGACCATGCGGTTGTGGAGTGGCGGAGGAGCCTCTGCTGCGCAGCGTACCTGTTGTGCCACGGAGGATCTGTATGATGCCCGTCGGGTGGCGCAGACGTTGGGTATTCCATTTTTTGTGGTGGATTTGGAAGCTGTTTTCCGGGAGGCGGTGGTGGCCAATTTTGTGGCCACCTATGCTGCCGGTCAGACGCCCAATCCCTGTATTCGCTGCAACCAGTGGTTAAAATTTGAACATTTATTGAAAAAGGCGCAGGCGTTGGAGGCGGAGTTTTTGGCGACCGGTCATTATGCGGTGCGCACCGATGGGGAGGCCGGGCCACAATTGTGGCGGGGCAAGGATCGCAAGAAGGATCAATCCTATTTTCTGTTCACGGTGACTCCGGCGCAGTTGCGGCTGTTGCGGTTTCCTCTTGGGGCGTTGAACAAGGAGCAGACCAGGGCATTGGCGGCACGGTTTGGGTTGCATTTGGCAGAGAAGGGGGAGAGTCAGGATTTATGTTTTGTGCCCAATGGTGAGACGGCCGCCTTTTTGACCCAGGCGGGGGTTGGGTTGTTTCAGCCCGGCACCATTCTGGACCTGGCGGGCAAGTCGTTGGGGAGACATAACGGTTTGGGGGGGTATACCATCGGTCAACGGAAGGGGTTGGGTGTTTCGGCGGCGGAACCGTTGTACGTGGTAGCGATTCAGCCCGACAGCAACCAACTGATTGTCGGCCCGGAGTCGGCTTTATGGCGCGATCGTTTGCGGGTGGCAGAGATCAACTGGTTGGGGGATCTGCCTTTGGCAGGGCCGATGGCGATCCAGGCCCGGATCCGTTATGGGGCAGAGCCCCAGCCGGGGAGGTTGGAACCCCTGGGGCCGAACAGTGCCGATGTTGTTTTTGAGACCCCACAGCGGGCGATTGCACCCGGGCAGGCCTGTGTTTTTTATGCGGAGGATCGGGTGTTGGGGGGAGGATGGATTCAGCCGTTTACCCTTTGATCCGATCCTTTTGCGTTGTCGATGGGTTGGGGCGGGACCGGATGGTCAAGCGGCCTGTTGCAACCGCAACCGTTGTCTGTACCAGCGCATGATGCTGTGACGCAGCACCTTGGGTTCCTGGTTGAGTACATCGGCCACGAAGTTGAATGAGCCGGGATTTTCGTCCGATGATTTGATCCAGGCCAGTGCTTTGGAGCTCTCTTCGGGCACATCCAGGTCCTGAATGGCCCGACTCAGTACGGCAATCCACAGATTGACTTCAGGCTGTTTTTTCACAACCGCTTCCCCCATTGAGAAATGTTAATTGGTGGTCCATGTCAAAATCCAAACAGGATAGTGTGAATTCAGCGGTTTCCTGTCCGGTTTTTCGTCAATATTTTGTTTGTTGTGTTCTGTACTGCTCTGAGTGGCCCGCAGCAATGACATGACATCGCTATAACAGCAACATTTGCGCCAGAGTGGCATGAGGGGGGAGTGCAGGGTCAACGGAAGATTTTGTGCATGATTTGAATGAATTGCGGGTTCAGGTTAATCTTTTAAAACGATTGCAGGGGCCTGGGGAGCGTCATGGTCCCCAGTGGGGTGCAGGGGCTTAAGCCCTACGCTAACATGATGACCATGCCCATGCTTTTTCTAATCTTTTAAAACGATTGCAGGGGTCTGGGGACCGTCACGGTCCCCGGTGGGGTGCAGGGGCAAAGCCCCTGCATGTAACGGGCGCGCTTTCACCGAAGCCCATTTGCGCAGCAAATGGGCGCAGCGCGCCCAAAACGCCCCGCAGGGGCACTCCTGGAGGGCGGCAGCCCGACCGAGAGCGGGCCAAGTTTGGGAGGGTTTGGAAAAAAAACATTCCTGGCCTTGTATCAGAAAAAAAACTGAATATCCGAACCTTCTGCTTTCTTATCCAAGCATTATCAATAACATAGTCGTGCGAGTCGGGCTGCCGCCCTCCCAAGGTCGCCCCTGCGGGGCGGTTTTGTGCGCGTTGCGCCCATTTTCTGCGAAAATGGGCTTTGGGAAAACGCGCAGTTCAGCAGGGGCTCCGCCCCTGCACCCCGCCGGGGACCGTGACGGTCCCCGGACCCCTGCAGTTGTTTATAAAGATCTATGAGGGGTGGACTGTCAGAGAACCCACTGCATCATGACGATGAGAACGGTCAAAAACAACAGGGTCATCACCCCCCCTGCCCGCATGAAATCGACCACACGATAACCCGCCGGACCCATGATCAAAGCATTGACCTGATGGGTGGGGAGAAAAAATGAGTTGGAGGTCGCCAACGCCACCGTCAAGGCAAAGATGGCCGGATCCCCACCCGCCTTGATGGCAATGTTGACAGCCAAAGGCACCAACAACACAGTAGCCCCTACATTGGACATGACCAGGGTGAACATGGTTGCCAGACAGGCAATACCCAACTGCAACCCCCACAAAGGCACCCCTCCCAAGGCAGCCAACACCTGATTGGCGATCCAGGCTGCGGTTCCCGTTGTCTCAACAGCCAACCCCAGCGGAATCAAACTGGCAAGCAAAAAGACAGTCTTCCAACTCACCGCCTGATAGGCCTCTTCGATTTTCAATACCCCGGAAAGAACCATCCCCAACGCCCCAACAAACAGCGAGATGGATAACTTTAACGAGCTGAACAGAACCAACCCCAAAGCGATGCTGAAAAAGAGACCCGCCCAGGCCACTTTGTGCTGCCGCACCTCCTCTTGGGGATACCCCGTGGTAATGACAACAAAGTCGCGGTCGCGTCCCACTCTGGCCAAAGCCTTCCAGGAGGTATGCACCGCAATGGTATCGCCAACCATGAATGGGATTTGACGAATACCTTCCCCCGAACCCATGGTCTTGCCTTGCCGATTGAGGGCCACCATGGCCATGCCATAGGTCTTGCGCAACCAGATATCGTTGGCACTCTGCCCCACCAGACGGGATCGGGGCGGAATCACGATCTCTGCGATACCGGAGTGGGTTGACGATAACATATCGCCAAAAATTTCCAAACTGGAACCCAGTTGCAGCCCAAAATGGCTGATAAAGGCATCCCTTTTCTGTGGGCTGGCCAACAGGGCAATGACGGAACCCTCTTCAAATTTGGAGTCTCTGCTGAGGCTGCCGGCACCAAACAGGGCCACACCACTGCTGTCCCGCAAACCGATCACCCGCACACTCTCGTCATGCTCCACCTCAGCCAGGGACTTCCCGGCCAGCGGGCTTTTGGGAGGAACGGTTATCTCGTAGATGTCATAATCCAATCCGTAGACTTCGCGGAAAAAGTCCAGGGTATTGACCCCGGAGGTGGAGTCCTTGCCGGTGTTGGCCGGCAGCACCAGTCTGCCTGCCAACACAAAATAGAACACACCGGTTGCCACGAGGGCCAAGCCAATGGGGGTGGTGGAAAAGAGGCTCCAGGTGTGCATTTGCTGCTCTGGAGGCAGAACCTTGTTGGAAGAGAGGATCAGATCGTTGAGAAGAATCAAGGGGCTGGAACCCACCATCGTCACCGTACCACCCAGAATGGCACAAAATCCCATAGGCATGAGCAGGCGGGAGATGGGCAGACCGGTGTGAACGCAAATACGGCTCACCACCGGTAAAAACAGGGCTGCGGCCCCCACGTTCTGCATAAAGCTGGAAATAAAGGCGACTGTGAATGAAATAATGGGAATAATGCGTTGTTCCGTTCGACCGCCAATCCGTAAAATAAATGCGGCCACTCTGGCCATCAGACCGGTCCGGTCCAGACCGGCTCCGATAATCATGACGGCAATGATGGACATGACAGCGTTGCTGGAAAAGCCGTTAAAAAGTTGGTTGGGGTCCAGAATGGGCTTTTTCAGGCCCAGGAGGGGGCCGATCATACCAAACAATCCCAAAGCGACCATAATGCTCACCGCAGCCACATCCACTGCGACCACCTCACTGACAAACAGATAGACGGTCAGCAACAGCAGCACGACAACGCAAGAAACTTCCAGATTGGGCGTCACTTGCAGCAGCGCGGCGGCAAGCAAAACAAAAAACAGGGCCATCCAAATCTGCCGATTCATCCCCCCCTTTTTTTTCTCCTGCGACTGGTTGTTGACAACGCTTGCGTGGGACTCCCCTGTCGCGCTCATACCTGCCTCCTTCTGTAGTTGTGTGGTGGTAGTGGTCAGACTGCTTGTCGTATCAGGTGATGTCAGCCGCTCAAAAGGCTGCGCAGTATCGAAAAAGAGTACTCGCGCCCAACGCAACGAACGCGGCGGTCACGTGTCGGGCTGTATTCATTTTGTTGCGACGATCACGCCACATGTTTCGACCAAAGCACGAGGGATTCAGCCGGCACCGACGGAGGCCGCATGGCACAGACGCACCCTTACTCCAAGAGTCGTAAAGATTGCCAATGGGTCGGTATGGAGATCAAGAGATGAAAAGATGTTGGAACGCTCATAGCCGGGCCAGCCTATTCCATTTTGCCAGCCAATGCCAGGAATATTTCGCGCAGCTCTGCGAAAAATGGGGACGCGACCAAGGATCGTGCCATCCCCTGTTGTAATCGTATCAACGATTGGGAAAATCCATACTCCACCGAGCTGTCATGCGCAGAGACTTTTCCCCTGCAACCGATCAGAAACATCAACAAAAGATGGGGTATAATCGTCATATCAGCACATGCGGGCCAAAGCCAACGGTTTAGCTGTTGACTTTTTTCCTCGAAGGGGCATCATACCCGATAGCCTCTCGTTTGCGCAGGGCTACAAGTTTCAAATCGTTTGCGTTTCCAGCCTTTATCAAGAAAAGAGGAATTCGTTTTCCATGAGCATGCTGTTTGATATTGGTGAAATTACCCTGTCGCTGGCCGATTCCCTTGATCTGGTTGGTGTCAACCGCAACTATCACGGAAAACGTGTTGCCTATCTTGCCGTAGAGATCGGCAAACATGTCGGATGGCCGGAGTTTGCCATTCACGACCTTGCCCTGGCCGCCATTTTGCACGACTTTGGGCTGTCATCCAGCCTCGAATTTGGAGAGTTTTCACGCAAAGACGGGGAATATCCAGTAAGTCTCGGCAAAAAACATGCCCACAAGGGCTGGCTTCTGCTGAACGGTTTTTACCCCTACTCCCACCTGGCTCCCATCGTACTGCATCACCATACCCCATGGAGGGAGCTTCGGGAAATTGCGCTTGCCGATTCCATTGCCGGAATGATGGCCAACTGCATCTGTCTTGCCGATTTTGTTGAGGTCAGCATCAGCCATTATCCCGATCTGACCATACTCTACCATACGTGGGAAATATCCAAAAAAATTGAAACCATGTCTGGATCCATGTTTGATCCAGAGCTGGTCAAAATTTTTCTCAAACTGGCACGATCTGACGCTTTTTGGCTCAATCTCGATCCCCGTTATCTGGTGGAACGGCTGAAACCTTGGCTGACGCAACGGCACATCATGCTGGACCTGCCACAGGTAAGACAGTTGGCACATCTTTTTGCCGAGGTGGTCGATTCCAAAAGTGCCTTCACAGCCCGACACTCTCTTGGGGTTTCACAAATCTCTCGCATGCTGGCCAAAAATCTTTCTGTTCCTGCCTATACGTTGGATCTGCTCGAAATTGCCGGGTTGTTGCACGATATTGGCAAGTTGCGTATCCCGGATGAGATTCTCAACAAACCAGGCCCTCTTACCCAGGAGGAGATGTCCGTTATCCGTCGTCACACCTTCGATACCTACAAAATTCTCAATGGAGTAAAGGGTTTCTGGGGAATTGCCGAGTGGGCAGCCTTTCACCACGAAGCTCCCAATGGCTCCGGTTATCCGTTTGGTCTCGCCGACCCATTGCTCTGTCTGGAGGCACGCATCATCTCAACCGCTGATATTTTTCAGGCACTGGCCCAGCACCGGCCCTACCGTAGTGCCATGCCGCCAGAACAGATCATGACTGTGATGCAAGGATTTGTCACACAAGGAAAATTGTCTCCTGTTACCGTGGAGGTCGTGCAAAACAACCTGGAAGAGTGTCATCGTCTGGCACTGCAGCAGGAAAGTATTCCCGACCCGTGAAAGAGGTTTGTTAAACCAAAAATGGCGTTTTTTTTTGGGATGATGTGATCGATATGGAAAAAGAGCCTGTGAAGATTGCTGATCACCTGTCCACTGGTATCGCAGAGATCGACGATGCGCACCAGAAGCTGATGTCGTCGCTCGCATCTCTGCATAAAAAGTGTATTCATTCCGTTGCGGACGAACTCATTCACGACGAGTTGTCGGCTTTTCGTTCCCTGGCCATGAATCATTTCCAGGTGGAGGAGCGATTCATGGAACAGTTGCATTACCAGAAGGCGGCAGAACACACAGAGGAGCACCTCAACTTTCCGAAGGAGTTTGCCGAATTCAGCCAGGCACTTTTCCGGGAAACGGATGCGCATCGAAAAGCCTCTCTGGTACAAGAGTTTCTGCAGGAGTGGATGCATCGTCATACCTTGACCCATGATATTCCTTTTGGACAATTTCTTCGCACACAAAAAAGGGAAACGTCATCTGGACCTTTATGGCTGGTCGACAAAATTTTTATCCACCATTTGGAGCAAATTTTTGGGGAGTTTTCAACGGATCCGTGGAGTTTGATATGGCCATGGAGACAACCGCATACCATGGTTGGTCCACGAGCCCGCATCATCATTTCGCGGGTACGATTATTGTCGGGTCTGTTTGCATTACTGACACCCATATGGGTACTGGTTGATTTCCTGTTTTTCCCGGCCGTGCTTGCCTGGCCTCTTGCCATGGGGAGAGTCATGGCCACGCTTGGCTTTGCAACCATTGCCGTCGGTTTTAAAAGTTCGGAATCGATGCAGCGGGCTTATGGCATGTCAGCCATGCTTTTTTTTGTGCCCATGTTGTTTTTTCTTTATACCAGCTGGTTGTTTCTGGAGTCCCCGCCACCATTGGGCGGTTTCGCGTCCGATCTTGCCACGGGGTATGCCTTTTTGCCTTTTGTGATGTCTGCTGGTATCAGCGTTTTTCCTTTGACCGCACTGGAAGGTGCGCTGCTTTCGCTTCCCGGCTTGCTGGCAGAGTTGCTGACAGGACATTTCAATCAGGTATTCCAGGCACAAACGGGTGGTTACGGCATTTTATGGCTTATGTCACTCATTGCCGGAGTTGCCGTTCTGGCTGCCATGAGTCAGCTGCATTTCTGGAGTACCATCGTGATCAAGGCATCGAGAGACTCTTTGACGCGGGCCTGCAATCGCGCTGCGGGTTATGAACTGCTGGAACGCTATTTCGTGATGGCAAAACGGCATAGGACACCGCTCGCCATTCTTTTTTTCGATATCGACAACTTCAAAGGCATCAACGATCAATTTGGCCATGAGGCTGGCGACGAAGCCCTGCGTTCGTTTGCTGCCGCGCTGCATCGATTAACCAGGAAGGAAGATGTGGTAATTCGTTGGGGCGGGGAAGAGTTCCTGATCGTCCTGCCGTTGTTGCAGGATGGCAACGCTCTCGAACTCATGCATCGAATCTGCGGGCCATTTGCATTGGGAACCAGGCCTGATTCACGACCCTTGACCGCCAGCGTTGGCATGGCCGAGCTGTTTGCCGATCGGCCAGGAACCCTTTCGGCCTTGATTGCCCTCGCGGACGCGAGAATGTACCGTGCCAAAAAATCCGGCAAAAACCGTATCTGTTTCGCGGATGGAGAGGATGGAATGACGCCAACGGGCAGCTTCGGATAGGTGATGGCTCGACTGGAAACGCGCACTCCGAGCGGAGAGGTGTGCCCCCACAAAGGAGCCTGACGCTCCCCAGACTACCGGGGGATGACTGGAAACCACCTTTTCAGCCCCTCCACAATCATTCTGAAACTTGGACTCTGCTGCCACTTATCCAGGCTGGCAATACGGGCTATCGCCTTGAAGTCAGATGGCCTTGGTTTGCGCCGCTCTTTTTTTACCACCAGATACTCAAACATCTCCTTGGGTTGTTCCCTGCATATCGACGCCACATCCTCATCTTTTGCCGTTCTTTTGGTAAATTCAGTCTGCCAACTAGCCATGTCAAACTCAGAGATTTGAAGATGTTGCAGCAGCGCATCGGGACTATGCCACAACCAAGATTCCAGTTCAGGCAGGATGGCAATGGCCATATTGTTGTTTGTCCAGGTATATTTTTCTAACCTGAAAACCAGCTCTTGCTGGGTTTTCTCACACGATTGTCCCTCTTTTCCAGAACCATGATGATCCCAAAGCAGCAGCACGCGACGGAACTCATTTTTCTTGAACTGCACCAACTCCGGTCCAGTTGCGAGCATGCCTGAGTCCCGTCCGGTATGGCGATCCACTTCGCAGCTAATCGCTCGGATTCCCAACGACTGATGTCGTATCAACACCTCTGACATGACAGCCTGGGCGTCTGCATCCGCCGTATACACAAGCAAATCTTTCATCCCAGGATCCCGGCGGAAAAAATGGCAGCCAAATCTGGAGTAGTGCGATCCCATTCTTTAAGCCTGGGGTGGTCTGGACCAGCCATGATACAGCTACCATCAGAGGTCGCAGAAAAACAGAGCAATTGTTCGAGATCAGCCTGCTGCACCACCAAAGGAGAGTGGGTGGCGACCAGAACTTGCGCATCGGGAATGGTGGACAGGGCACGGAAAATAATTTCAAGACCTTTCGGATGAACGCCGTTTTCCGGCTCCTCAACCATGTAGATGCCGGACTGACCAGGCAGGAAAGCCGGCAAGGTGAGAGCCAACATGCGCAGCGTGCCATCACTCGTCAGCCAGGAGGGGCACTCCAGGCCATTATCGTATTTCAGAACAAGAAACTCCGCATTGTCCGCTTCGCGCCTGTCCCAGGCAATTTCCTGTAATGATGGCAAGGCATAGCGCAGGTGTTCCGTCCAGTGCGTCAAGGTTGGCACCATGGTACAGATTTTCTGCTGATGTCCCACTACCCGCGCCAGATTGGTCCCATCCAGTTCCAACCCGGTGCCTCGTGTGGCCGGACAAGGCAGACGCATGGATGCGCTGTTCAACTGAATGTAGCGAATACCCTGCATCAAAAATTGTTTGACGGCATTGGCCGTGGGATAGCGTTCACTGTCGGGTGGCGTAAGGGAGAGCGTGGATTTGTCCATGCCAAAGACAAAGGAGTCCTGATACCTGCCATTTTCCCGTTGGTAAAAATCGGTTCCCTTGCTGGTTTTGCCAAGCAAACGCCGTGGTTTCACCTGTGCGCTGAATGTAAAAGGAGCCCCTTTTTGTTGCCAACTTTTGCTGTACTGGTTCAATGACTCCTCGCGCCATGAGATGCCCAAGCGTTCATCCTTGCCAATGGAAACCTTGTAATGGAGCAGATTCTCCTTCTGAGATTCCAGCAAAGAGGCACCGTCAAACCAGAACTCCATTTGAATCTCCCCCCCACGGCGCATGAAGGTCAGGTCATTAAAATCAGGGATCGACCGCTTTTCAACCGCCTGCAAAGGCCCCACATCCAGGCAGTCCCGCACAAAGTGCAGCGCGTCCAGAAAGGTGGATTTGCCACTGCCATTTGCCCCCACCAGGACATGAAAATTGCTCAGGCGCAGACTGACCACCTCCCGGATGGATTTAAAATTGCGGATGGTAATACCGATGATCATTCAGGTTCCTTTCGATCCGAGCAGCCCTTTGTCCTCACTCTGCCACCCCGGCCCGCAACTGCCCGCAGGCGGCGGCAATATCCCCGCCCCGACTGTCGCGAATCACCGTCACCAGTCCGGCGTCACAGATCACTTTTTGAAATTGCAGGGTGGTCTCCCGTGCAGAGGGTTCAAAGGGGGCACCCGGCCAGGGATTGAAAGTGATCAGATTGACCTTGGAGGGAATCCCTTTTAAAAAGTGCACCAGCTCATGAGCATCCTGCAGAGAGTCGTTGACCCCCTTCAACAACAGATATTCCCAGGTGATGCACCGCCCATGCTTGAGGGGAAAGGCGACAATGGCCTGTCGCAAATCCCGCAACGTATGTTTGCGGTTGAGGGGAATCAGTTGGTCCCGCACGGAGTCGCGCACACTGTGGAGAGAGATGGCCATGTTGATCCCCAGATCCCGGCCAACCTGCACCAGGCGCGGCACCACCCCAGCCGTTGAGAGGGTGATTTTCCGTGTGCCGATGGCCAATCCGGTACCGTTCAATAAAATGCGCACCGCTTTGACCACCGCATCGTAGTTGTACAGTGGCTCCCCCATCCCCATCAGCACCACATTGGTGATCTTTTGACCCCGCTGCGCCAGCTCTGAACGGGCAAACGTCACCTGTTCCACAATTTCAGCCGCCTCCAGGTTGCGCGACAACGGTTGGGTGCCGGTATGGCAAAAGGAGCAGGCTAGTGAACAGCCCACCTGGGAAGAGACGCACAAGGTACCCCGATCGGGATCCGGGATATAGACCGTCTCTATCCGGGCTCCATCCGCCATCGCCAGCAACCATTTTTCGGTACCGTCCCGGGAGAGTTGATGGGCCAGCACGGTCGGAGCCAACGGCGGACAAAGCTCCAACAATCGGCTGCGCAAGGCCGCCGGCAGATCGGTCATCTCCTCGACACTGCGCGCCAGCTTGATATAGAGCCAAGACCAGATCTGCTTGGCCCGGAAAGGGCGTTCCTCCCATTCCAGCATCAACGCATTCAACTCATCCCAGGTCAAGCCTGTCAAACGGAGCGCAGTCATAATAGGCCTTTGGGCCGGTTCCATACCGGCGAAACACGGTTTTAAATAATTGCAGGGGTCCGGGGACCGTCACGGTCCCCGGCGGGGTGCAGGGGCTCCGCCCCTGCATGTAACGGGCGCGCTTTCCCAAAAGCCCATTTGCGCAGCAAATGGGCGCAGCGCGCCCAAAACACCCCGCAGGGGCACTCCTGGAGGGCGGCAGCCCGACCGAAAGCGGGCCAAGTTTGGGAGGGTTTGGAAAAAAACATTCCTGGCCTTGTATCAGAAAAAAAACTGAATATCCGAACCTTCTGCTTTCTTATCCAGGCATTGTCCATAACATAACCGTGCGAGTCGGGCTGCCGCCCTCCCAA
>PEAG01000072.1 GCA_002753505.1 Magnetococcales bacterium HCHbin5
GCAGCAAATGGGCGCAGCGCGCCCAAAACGCCCCGCAGGGGCACTGCTGGAGGGCGGCAGCCCGACCGAAAGCTGGCCAAGTTTGGGAGGGTTTGGAAAAAAACATTCCTGGCCTTGTAAAAAATTTTCCTGGCCTTGTAAAAAATTTTCCTGGCCTTGTAAAAAATTTTCCTGGCCTTGTAAAAAATTTTCCTGGCCTTGTAAAAAAACATTCCTGGCCTTGTATCAGAAAAAAAACTGAATATCCAAACCTTCTGCTTTCTTATCCAGGCATTGTCGATAACATAACCGTGCGAGTCGGGCTGCCGCCCTCCCAAGGTCGCCCCTGCGGGGCGGTTTTGGGCGCGTTGCGCAAATTTTCTGCGAAAATTTGCTTTGGGAAAACGCGCAGTTCATGCAGGGGCTTTGCCCCTGCACCCCACTGGGGACCGTGACGGTCCCCAGACCCCTGCAATAATTTGGAGCAATTTGGGCGCGTTGCGCAAATTTTCTGCGAAAATTTGCTTTGGGAAAACGCGCAGTTCATGCAGGGGCTTTGCCCCTGCATGAACTGGGGACCGTGACGGTCCCCAGACCCCTGCAATAATTTGGAGCAACAAGAGCTATTTCCTGTAGATACGCAAAATCGATTCACCCACCTTTATCTTGCGCTTCAACTTGGCCAGATTCTGGTCCGCCTCCTTCCGCTCGGGAAAAGGACCAATGGCAACCCGGTAGACGGGCTCTTCCCGCTCGGTCCAGGACTGTTGAAAGGCGGGAATACCCAACGAGCGAACGCGCTCCTCCATATCGTTCGCACCCCACAACTGCTTGAAGGAACCCACACGAATGATATACCGCTTGTCATACATCTGTAACGCCCGCTTGACCGCAGTATTGTCCGGCTCCCGCTCCTGCGCCTGACGCAACTTGCGCAAGGCCTCCTCACTGGCAGAGGCGAGGTTGTCGTGATCGGCAGGCTCCAACTGCAGATAAAGCATCACCTCATCCAACAGCGTATCCACCGACTCTTGTGGGGCCGTTGCCTCTTTGGGCGCACTCTGCTCGGGCAACTGGGAATCGGTTGTCACCGCCTTTTGCTGGCTTGCCGAATCAGCCGAAGACGAGCCCACTTTCTTGTCACTATCGGCCATGATCTGTTGCAAGGTTGACTCGGCCGGATCCACCTTTGCCGCAGGGGCTTTGCCAACTACCGCTGCAGAAGAGGCCGCAGAAAACCAGGAAAACAGTGGATTGGATCGCTTTGCCGGCAGAGCGGCACCGTCAGCCGCCTGCCCCCCCCTGGGCGCGGTGCCAGCGTTTTGCTGCGCCTCCCACTCCTTTTTCGCCCGCAGCAACGCCTGTTGTTCCGCCTCCAGCTTTTGCCTGGCTGCGGTTATCTGCTCCTGCTCCTGGCTGAGCAGACGACGCGCCTCCGCCAACCGCTCTTGTTCCTGCTGCAGGTTTTGCGGCTCTTGCCCTTTTACCTCAGCAGCGGCGGTCTGGGACGAAAGCACAACCTTGCCCACCCAATCCTGGTCGCTGATGGTGATATAGCCCTTGACCGTCTTGTAGCCGGGCGCGGAGACAACCATGTGATAGATGCCCGGCTTGACAGCCATATTGGGCTGATAGGGAGCCTCCAGGTTCAAAATTTCCACCTTGGCATCCGCCGGCTCCGTCAAGAGGGTCAGATGCAGGGACGAGGCGTCCGCACGCTGCCCGCCGGAGCCGGAATACTCTCCCGCCGTCGGGGGCGGCAAGGCAAATCGACAGGAAAAAAGCGTGGTGGTCAGCAAAAATACAGCGAACAGGTTTCTGTGGACAGAAGCAAACATGAAGCACCCCTTTTTATCTGATGGTTTTGCTGGCCCGGTGACAGGCAGACCCCCCACGGAGTCCATCTCCCCTTCTCGGCATCCCTTGCACCCCTGCAGGAGAGGATACCCCCCGCCGTCGGGCAAGTCTACCCATTTTTACTGTATACAGAACTCTTTGCCGCCTTGCCACTGGCGGTACTCTCCTCGTCGGAAATGTCCAACCGGGCCGGTCCATAAGCCAACAAATTGTCAACAGGAGAGATGCTCCGGCCTTGCTGATCCAACAACTCCCACCCTTTCCCAGACCAGCGCGCAAAATTTCGCACAACGGGCGATTTTTCATCTTCACTCTGCAAGCTGACCCCGATGACCGCCATGGGGTTCTCTTTAAGCAGCCGATCCGCATCCTCCGCGCCGTGCAAACCAATCGCCAACGCCTGCAAAAGAGAGGTTTTGCCGTCACCATTATCCCCGGTGATAAATATCCAGGGGGCATCAGGGGGCAAATCATCAATCCCGGTAGCGCGGATGCACTGAAAATTCCGAATTTCCAACTGCCTGAGCGCAAGGGGCAACGGCCGGGATACGCACTTTGTCTGGGCTGAAGGGGAAAGGGTGGAAATCAGCAGGGGAAATCGGGGTAGGGGACCAATATCATAAAGTTTTTTCATATCCTCCAAGGAATGACCCGCTTCGATGCGGAGGGGGAGGGGGAGCCGGAGGGGAGCAAGATTTTGCAGGGCTGAGGACAAACGGTCGCAAGATGAAGGAAAATCCCGGGGATCATAGAAAATACCCCCCACATCTTCAAAAGGTTGCGGAAAATCCACCCCTGTTTCGCAAAGAAAAAGAGTTCCATCGTGACGGAGAGAATTAAGCATCACGATCAGTAGTGAAGCATCGCGATAACCACCCCGCATTCCACCAGCCCACACCACGATCAGCCTTTCCGCCGCAAACAACTGGTCGACAACGTCTGCGTCGAAGGACGGACATGGGATGCGCAGGGGAATCAATCCGGCCTGTCGAGCCGCCGGGCAGATGAGCCTGTCCCACAAATGGTGTATATCTTCACTGGGTATGATAATCACCGAGCAGGACGGGGTTGCGTCGGCCTGGCTTTCCATCAATCGGCGCCTCTGTTATGCCGATGGATCATGACCCGAAATGGTCCCACCCCCCCACCCGCAGCGGACCCTGCGGGTGGTTTACCACCACCTCCGATCCCGCCGTAATCACCCCGATCTCCGTCACGACAACCCCCAGGCTCTCGGCCAATACCCGCACGGGTGTCAACACGGCCGGGGCAACCGTGAACAACAGCTCATAATCCTCCCCGCCAGCCAACATGCGGGTCAACAGCTCGGTACCGTGCCGCTCCAGCTGTCGCCGGGCCGCCGGCGAGAGGGGCAACCGGTCGGCCTCAACCTGCGCACCCACACCGGAGGCCAAACATAAATGGCGCAAATCCGCCACCAGACCATCCGAAATGTCAATCGCCCCCCGACTGAAGGCCGACTCTTGCAAGGCCATGGCCAGTTGCAGCGGCGGCTCGGGCAGCTGATGCCGACGGATCAGGGCCGCCCGGTCTGCTTCCTCCGCCACCGCCAGCGATCCCCGCTGAATGGCCCAACCCAACGCCGCATCCCCAACCGTACCGGTCACCAAAATATGGTCCCCCACCTGGGCACCGGCACGCGAGACCCCGCGATCCTTGCCAACCAACCCCATCATCGTGATGGTGATCGTCCGACACCCCGCAGCAATCCCGGTCGTATTGCCACCAATCAGCACCACCGCCGCCCCAGGCCGCCGGGTCGCCTCCTTCAGACCCGCAACCAGACCATCCACCCAGGCCACCGGCGTCTCGGCAGGCAGCGCAAGGGATAACAGATACCAGCGCGGCTGCGCCCCCATGGCCGCCAGATCGGACAAATTGACCGCCAACGCCTTCTGGCCCAACACAAACGGCTCGGCATCCGCCGTGAAATGGACCCCCTCAACCAGGGTGTCCGTGCTGACCACCAACTGCTGGGTGCGGGGAACCGTCACCACCGCCGCATCATCCCCGGCCCCAATAACAACCCCCGACGATGACGCACCATCAGCAGCCAGCGGGGCCAACACCCGCTGAATCAGTTGAAACTCCCCCACAGTGGCAATCGTCTGCGTTTCGGACTGGAGCGGCTCCATGGCATCTTCCCTATCTACGAAGTGGTTCCTGGTTGGGCGGGTTCTGCGTCACAGCGTGGCACCGGCCTCCGCTCCACCACACCCGGACGAATCTGACTGGCTAAACGGTCCATCACCCCATTGACAAACAGCCTGGAACCATCGCCCCCATACCGCTTGGAAAGCTCGATGGCCTCGTTGATCACCACCCGAATGGGCAGATCCGGCTCGGCCAACAGCTCATAGACCCCTTGCCGCAATATGTTGAGGTCAATGGTGGAGATACGCTGCAAAGACCAGTTGAGGGTCGCCTTGGCAATCCACTCGTCCAGCTCTGCCCGCCGACTCCAGGTGCCCGCCGCAATAGTCTTGAAATAGAGCAGATCCGCATGACCATCCGCGTTCTCTTCACACAACTGCTCCACCGCACGGTGAATGGCATCCCCGGAAATGTCGCTCTGATAGAGAGCCTGCAACGTCAACTCCCGCGCTTTGTGCCGACTGCTGCCGGTCGTCGCCGTGCGCGGCCGCCGGACAGCAGGCGCGGGGGGAACCTTTTCGGCGGGGTCTGTGGTGGAAACAACAGGGTCCGGGGGGCCACTGATCATAACTGGGTCAATCTCCGATCAAATTTTTAATGTTTTTGTCTCATTGGGTTCAAGCCTTTTTCCTCTTGACAACGTTTCCACCCACTCCGCCGCTTGCGAGACAGGAACGGGGGTCCGGGGAGCCGCCATGCCACCCGGCGGGAACAGGGCAATTCGATCCCCCTGGCCAGCCCATCCACTACATCTGTTTCAACAGGTGAACCATCTCGATCACGGAAAGGGCCGTCTCCCAGCCCTTGTTGCCCGCCTTGGTGCCGGCCCGATCGATGGCCTGCTCCACCGTATCGGTGGTCAGAACCCCGAAACCCACCGGCAGATTGCTGGCCAGCGAGACCAGAGCCACCCCCTTGGTCACCTCCCCCGCCACATAATCAAAATGGGGAGTCGAGCCGCGAATCACCGCCCCCAGGCAGAGAACCGCATCAAACCGGCCACTCTGGGCCGCCTTCTGGGCCACCAGGGGAATCTCGAAAGCACCGGGCACCCGGATCAGGGTGATCTGCCCACGCGAAGCCCCATGCCGCAACAGGCAATCCAAGGCCCCCTCATAGAGCCGCTCGGTGATAAAACTGTTAAAACGCGAGACAATAATGGCAAAGCGCATGCCGGCGGCTTCCAGATGACCCTCCAGAACGGCCATCTCCTGGTTGGGGGAAAACTCAGTCATCGGCTGGCTCCTCGTCTGTTTTTAAATCGGAAAATTGATGCAGTATATGCCCCATCTTGTGTCGTTTCACCTCCAGATAGGTCGCATTATCCTCCTGGGCCCGCACCTCGATGGGAACCCGCTCCACCACCTCCAGCCCATACCCTTCCAACCCAATGATTTTCCTTGGATTGTTTGTCAGGATGCGAATGCGGCGCACCCCGATATCCCGCAATATCTGCGCCCCGATGCCATAGTTGCGCAGATCGGCGGGAAAGCCCAGCTCGGTATTGGCCTCCACCGTATCCAGCCCCTGATCCTGCAGGTTATAGGCACGCATTTTATTGATCAGCCCGATGCCCCGCCCCTCCTGGCGCAGATAGAGCAGAACGCCCGTCCCCTCCTGGCCAATCTGCGCCATCGCCGCATGCAGTTGATCGCCACAGTCACAGCGCAAACTGCCAAACAGATCCCCGGTCAGACATTCGGAGTGAACCCGGGTCAGCACCGGCTTCTGGGGGTCAATGTGCCCCTTGATCAGGGCCACATGCTGAAAATCGTCCACATCGTTGGTATAAACCAGCAACCGCCACTCCCCCCCCAGGCTGCTGGGCAGGCGGGTCTCCACCGCACGATGCACCAGCATCTCATTGGCGGTCCGATAGGCGATCAGATCGGCGATGGTGCCAATCTTCAGCCCCATCTCCTCCGCAAACAGCATCAGGTCCGGCACCCGGGCCATGCTGCCATCATCTTTCAAAATTTCACAAATGACCGCCGCCGGTTTTCTGCCCGCCAGGCGGGAAAGATCGACCGAAGCCTCGGTATGGCCGGCGCGCACCAGCACCCCCCCCTCCTGGGCCACCAGCGGAAAAATATGGCCGGGACGCACCAGATCGCACGGGGTGGAGTCGTCCGCAATCGCTACCGCAATGGTACGGGCCCGATCCTGGGCGGAAATACCCGTGGTGACGCCGGTCTTGGCCTCGACGGAGACCGTGAAGGCCGTCTTGAACTTGGCATTGTTATCCACCACCATAAGGGGCAGTTGCAGATAACGCGCCCGCTCCTGGGAGAGGGCCAGACAGATCAAGCCCCGCCCGTACTTGGCCATAAAGTTGACCGCCTCCGCCGTACAGCATTCGGCCGGTATGACCAGATCGCCTTCATTCTCCCGATCCTGGTCATCCACCAGAATGACCATCTTGGCCTGACGAAAATCCTCGATGACATCTTCGATGGAATGAAATTTAAAAGTCACGTAAGCTCAATTCCTCCATTGATTGATCACGCCGAAGCGTATCCACCCCCCCCACGCACGCACAAAAGCCCCCACACCGACCTCTGTGGCGCAGAGTGTAGCACCCAATAACGGCAGGGACAACGGACCACCTTCCAGTCAATGGATCATCCTGCACGGGTTGCGTCAGAATCCCCGTTCCCGCAAATAGGCCTCATCCAATCCGCCCGCCGGCAGACAGCGTTTGCCCGCAGGTCCAAGCAGCCGTTCCACATAACGACCCAACAGGTCGGTCTCTATGTTGACCAGCCGATGGATGGCGAGCTGGGCCAGGGTGGTTTTTTGCTGGGTATGGGGGATCAGGTTGACAGAAAAACGGCTGACATCCTCTGCATCCACCACCGCGTTGACCGTCAGACTGACGCCGTCAATGGCGATGGAGCCCTTGGCCACCAGATAACGACCCATGGCCCGGGGCAGGGCAAACCACACCTCCACCGATCCCCCCCGTGGCAACAACCGCTCCACCCGTCCCACCCCATCCACGTGCCCTTGGACCAGATGGCCGTTCAGGCGTCCCCCATAGGCCAACGCCCGCTCCAGGTTGACTGTCGCCCCGGGTTTGAGATGGGCCAAGGTGGTCCGTTGCAGGGTTTCAGCCGAAACCTGGGCGGCAAAAACCTGCTCCCCCTTGGCCGTCACCGTCAGACAAACCCCGTTGACCGCGATGGAGTCCCCCAGAGCCACCCCCGACAGATCCAACTCCGAGCGAATGCGCAGCAGCCGCTCCCCACCCTGGTTTTCCAGTGCCTGGAGCAGACCCACTGCCTCAATGAGACCGGTAAACATGGTTTGCCAATACCCCCTCCAGCAAGAGATCCATCCCCACCTGTGTCACGCGCAACTCGGTCAGGTGGTGGGCATCGGTCAAACGGGCAATACCCTCACCCGCCAACAGGCCGGCCGCTCCCAACCCACCGATCAGGCGCGGGGCGAGAAAAAGGGCCAGACGGTCCACCACGCCGGCATCCAGCAGGGCCCCGTTCAAGGTTGCCCCCGCCTCGGTCAAAACGCTCAAAATACCCCGCTGGCCCAATTGTGAGAGCAGGTCGAGCAGATCCACCCGGCCCGCCGCAGTGCGGCGACAGGTCAGCAGCACCACCCCCGGCTGCGCCTGCCAGGCCTGCCGCCGCTCCGCCGGGGCGTCATCGGTGATGGCAATCCAGAGTTCCGCCGTTTGTGAGGCGGTCCGGATGGCCGCATGTAGCGGGGTGCGCAGGCGGGAGTCCACCACCAGCCGGATGGGATCCCGCCCCCCTGGCAGGCGACAGTTGAGCCGGGGATCGTCGGCCAGCACAGTACCTATCCCCACCAGAACCAGATCATGCCGGGCCCGCATCCGCTGCACATGATGCCGCGCCATCGCCCCGGTGATCCACTGGCTCTCGCCTGTATGGGTGGCCGTTTTGCCATCCAGCGAGGCAGCCATTTTTAACGTCACCAGGGGGCGTCCCCAGGTGATCCAGTGGATGAAGGGCTGGTTCAGCCGGCTGGCCTCCTCGCCGCACACCCCCACCGTAACCGCAATGCCCGCCGCCTGCAACCGCTGCAACCCCTGACCGGCCACCTGAGGGTTGGGATCGGAGATGGCCGCCACCACCCGACCCACCCCGGCCCGAATCAGGGCATCCGCGCAGGGAGGGGTCCGCCCGTGGTGGCTGCACGGCTCCAGAGTGACATAGACCGTCGCCCCCCGGGCTGCCGCACCGGCCTGACGCAGGGCAAACACCTCCGCATGGGGCTCCCCGGCCCGCTGATGGTAGCCTTTGCCCACCACCCGGCCATCCCGGACCATCACACACCCCACCAGCGGATTGGGCCGGGTATGACCGATCCCGCGCTGAGCCAGGCGCAACGCCTGCTGCATGAAATGGTGATCCTGTTCCATGGCCAGACCTCTAGAGAGACTGAACGGACAACGTCACATGTCCCAACGCCAGATGCTTTTCCAACGTGGCCTGCTCCCGCTTGTTCCGCCAGACCGCCGCCTCCTGTCGCAAGGCTTCCAGACGCCGGGTCAACCGCTCCCGCTCCTCCCCCGACTGAGTCTGCAACTGCTGTTTGACCTGCTCCGCCTCGGCGCGCAGCCGTTTCAGCTGGCGCAGTGCCTCCAACTCCGCTGCGGAGACAGCATCCAGGGTCGAACAGAATCCCCCCACCACCCGGTTGCTGCCCTGTTCGACAATCGGTATCTCAATCCATTTGCGCGCCGTCATCAAAACCGCTCCAACACCTGGGCATGCACCTTCACCTGCGCCCTCTGGTACAGACCGCTGAGGAAGGCGGTAATCAGCTCCTGGGACAGATTGCTCTCCAAAACAACCTGCAACTTTTTGTCTCCCGACGCCACCTCCTTGGGATCGGCCGGGGTGATCTCTTTCAACCGCACCACGATCAACTCTTCCAGCCCCTCCAACAATTCGGGATGCAGGGGCTGCTTGAGATTCAATTTGAAAGCCGCCATCCGTACCGCCGGCGGAGGCCCCCCCTTGCCACCGGCCCGCACAAACGGTTCGGAAATTTCCGTCCGCAGAGCCGGGTCAAGCTTGGCCACCTCCTCCCAACTTTTCCCCTCCTGCAGTGACTTGACCACCTTGGTCATCAGCTCGGTAGCCTGCTGGTGGGCCTGCTCCGTCTTGAACAGATTGGTCACCGCCTCCCTGGCCTCATCCAACGTTTTCAGCGTCGGTTCCCGCCGCGACAACACGTGCAAAACCGCAAACTCCCCCTCCTTGATCTCTACCAGGGCACTGATCTCCCCCGCCGGTGTGGCAAAGGCGGCCTCCAGAAATTTATCCTCCCGTTCAATCTCCTCGGTTGCCTTGTTCTCTTCGCGGCTGAAAAACTCCGTCTCCCGCAGCGGCAAACGAAAATCATCGGCGACCGCCTTGAGATTGCCGGAGGCAAAAACCCGCTCCTCCAGCTGATTGGCCCGCTGATAGACCATCTCTTGCGCCTTGTGTTCCAGCAACCGTGCCTTGATCTCGTCCGTCACCTGGTCGAGGGTTTTCTGCTCAGCCGCCTGAATGGCCGTGACCAGCAGCAGGTGATAGCCGGCATCGCTCCTGACCGGATCAGAGGGCTGACCCACCGGCAGCGCAAAGACCGCTTGCTCCAAGGCCGGATCGATGGTCTCATGGGTAAAGCTCCCCAACGCCCCTCCCTGGGCCTTGGAAACGTCGTCGGAAACCGCCTTGGCCACCTCGGCAAAGGGCTCCCCCTTGGCAAGGCGGGCCTGCGCCTGCAGTATCCGCTCCAGGGCCGCCTTTTCATCCACCTCCCCCGTCACCTGAGCCAGGATATGGCTGACCTGCCGCTGCTCCTCCCGATTAAAATCACCGGGATTTTCCTCATAAAACTCCTTGATCTCCTGGGGAGAGACCGTGACCGTCTCTTTCAGATTGGCGGCGTTCAGGACTGCATATTCCACCTTCACCTGCACCGGGTTCATGAACCGCTCGGCATGGGCCTGCAGAAAGGTGGTCAACTGCTCATCCGTCACCGCAACGTTCGCTTCCAACGCCTTCGATTTCAGCTTGAGCATCTCCACCACCCGCTTTTCATTGTCCAGACGATGCACATCCTGCGACAACAAAGAGGGAATATGGATCACGGAACCGACTGCCTGATGGATCTGGCCGGTGATGATCTCCTCCGTCAGTTGGGCCTCATACTCCCGGGGCGACAGACGGTTGTTGCGCAACAGTTGCCGATAGCGTTCGGGGTCAAACCGGTCGCCATTCAGAAAGGCGGGATTGCTGGCAATATGTTTTCGCAACGTCTCCGGCGCCACGGTCAAATGGAGATCCATTCCAAAAGATTCCAGCAGACGGCGATTGATCAACAGACTCAGGGCGCGCTGTTTCAATCCCAGCATCTCCGCCGTTTTTTTATCCAGCACATTGCCGAAACGCTTTTTCAACTGATTGAATTCATTATCATAAGCCACTGCAAACTCCCTCGGCTGGATGGCCCACTGCCCCCCTTCCGCAACGGGAACCCGCTCCTCCTTGTTGACATAATCCCCTACCCCCCAAATGACAAAGCTCAGGGCAACAAGTATCAATAACATCTTGATAATCCAGGTATTTGCGCTACGACGCATCAGCTTAAGCATGCAATGGAACTCCAGGCACCCAATATTCAAAATGGCAAAATCAACCAAAATTCTTTACTGCGGCAACTATACTGCCCTTGTCCACTCTTTTCAACCGCTCTCACCACAACCACATTCGCAGCATTGACCTTTTGCCCCCGCTTCGAGTAGCCTGTCGCTTTTGGTTGTCCAACAGAATCATCGGTCGGCATGCACATCATTCGCGGGATAAAAAATGTGCCACCCCAGTTGCGGGGGGCAGCGGTTGTCATCGGCAATTTTGATGGTGTCCACCGGGGACATCAGGCGTTGATGCACACGCTGCACCAATGGGCCACCGAGCTGGGAAATCTGCCAACCCTGGTGATCACCTTTGAACCCCATCCGCAAAAGGTGCTGAACCATGCCTCTGCGCCCGAACGCATCACCGGCCTGCGGGGCAAGGCGCGCTGGATTGAGCAGGGAGGCGTGGACGGGCTGCTGGTGTTGCGCTTTTCCCACCCGTTGGCAGCCCTGACCCCGGAGCAGTTTGTGCGCCAGATTCTGGTGGAGGCCCTGGCGGTCCGGGCGGTGCTGGTGGGGGAAAATTTTCGCTTCGGTGCCGGCGGCAAAGGGGACTGCACCACCCTCTGCGCCAGTGGCACGGCGTTGGGCTTTGAGGTCTCTTGTCAATCCCTGCTGCTGGATGACAATCAGGTGGTCTCTTCCACCCGCATCCGGGAACTGGTCAAGCAGGGCCAACTGGCTGCAGTCGAACCCCTGCTGGGTCGCCCGTTCGAGATCGAGGGACGCATCAGCCACGGCGAGCAGCGTGGGCGGGCCTTGGGCTTTCCTACCGCCAACCTCTGTCTGGCAGATTTTTTATACCCTCCCCCGGGTGTCTATATTGTCGAAAGCCAGATCCAGGGCGAATGGCTGCCTGCGGTCGCCAATCTGGGCCGCAATCCCACCTTCGGCAGCCAGCAACTCCACCTGGAGGTTCACCTGCTGGCCGCCTGCGGGGATCTCTACCACCAGGTGATGCGGGTGCGCTTTTTGCAGCGTTTGCGGGATGAAAAACGGTTTGCAGACGGAGCGGCCCTGAAAAGACAGATCGGGCTGGATGTCCAGCAAGCAGAAAAATTTTTTGACCAGCGGCGGGGAGAGCGGACTGCCAGCCTCTCCACAGTCACGACCGCTACCGTTTCAGGAGCTGACACGCATGGACTATAAGGATAGCGTCCAATTACCCAAGACGGCGTTTCCGATGCGGGCCAATCTGCCCCAACAGGAGCCTGCCATCCTGCAACAATGGTATGAGATGGGGTTGTATGCCCGCCTGCGGACCGAGTCCCAGGGTCGTCCGACCTTCATTCTCCACGATGGCCCCCCCTATGCCAACGGCCATCTGCATATGGGTCATGCCATCAACAAGGTGTTGAAGGATGTGATTGTCAAGTCCCAGCAGATGCGGGGCTTTGATGCCAACTATCTCCCCGGTTGGGACTGCCACGGTCTGCCCATCGAAACCAATGTGGAACAGGAGTTGAAAAAGCAGGGGCGCAACAAGGAGGATATCCCCATCCCGGAATTTCGCCGACTCTGTCGCAGTTATGCGGAAAAATGGGTGAATGTGCAGCGGGATGAGTTCAAGCGTCTGGGGGTGATCGGCCATTGGGACGACCCCTATCTGACCATGTCCTATCGTTTTGAGGCGGACATTGTCCGGGAGCTGGGACGGTTTTTGCTCAACGGTGGCCTGTTCAAGGGGTTGAAGCCGGTCTACTGGTGTATCAACGACATGACCGCCCTGGCCGAAGCGGAGGTGGAGTACCAGGACCATCAATCCCAGTCGATTTATGTCAAGTTTCCGCTGGCCGCCGATGAGTCGCTGGCCTCGGCGGTTGGGGAGGGTTGGCCGGGCCAGGGAGAGCCGCTCTCGGTGGTGATCTGGACCACCACCCCCTGGACCATTCCGGCCAATCTGGCCATCTGCCTCCACCCCGGGTTGAGCTATGTGGCCATCCAGGTCACCGATCCGGGCACCCATAAAAATCTGGCGGCGGGGGAAATTTTGATTCTGGCCGAAGGGTTGTGGGAGGCCACCCTGACCGCCATCGGCCTGCCGGCTGCCAACAGCCGCCTGCTGGCCCGCTTTGCGGGGGCAACCCTGGAGGGCAAGCGGTTTCGGCATCCCTATCTGGAGCAGGATGCCCCCATTTTGTTGGGGGAGCATGTCACCCTGGAGGCTGGCACCGGTTGCGTGCATACCGCCCCCGGCCATGGTCACGACGACTTTGCCGTTGGCCAACGCTATGGTTTGCAGCCTTTCAATCCGGTGGATGACGGGGGCCGGTTTGTAGCGGCGACACCCCATTTTGCCGGTCAGCACATTTTCAAGGCCAACAGTGCGGTGATGGAACTGTTGGATCAGCAGGGTCGCCTGTTGGCCCACAAGCCCATGACCCACAGCTATCCCCATTGCTGGCGATGCCACAAGCCCATCGTCATTCGCGCCACTCCGCAATGGTTTATCTCCATGGAGACCAACCAGTTGCGGGAAAAGGCGTTGGCCGCCATTCGCGCCACCCGCTGGATCCCGGCCTGGGGCGAGGATCGCATCCGCAACATGATCGCCGTCCGTCCCGACTGGTGCGTGTCGCGCCAGCGCACCTGGGGGGTACCCATCACGGTGCTGTTTTGCGCCGATTGCGACACCCTGTTGACCGATGCGGAGGGGATCGAGGCTATCGCCCGACAGGTGGAGCAGCACAGTGCCGACATCTGGTTCAGCCAGGAGGCGGCCGCCTTTTTGCCCGCCGGTTTTTGTTGTCCCCGCTGCGGTGGCCAAAGGTTTCGCAAGGAGCAGGATATTCTCGATGTCTGGTTTGACTCCGGTGTCACCCATGCCGCCGTGCTGGAGCGGGGAGAGGCGGACGGTGCCGCATTGAGGTGGCCCGCCGATCTCTACCTGGAAGGTTCCGATCAGCATCGGGGCTGGTTTCACTCCAGTCTGCTGGCCGCCGTGGGCACCCGCCAGCGGGCCCCCTACCAGGCGGTGTTGACCCACGGCTTCGTGGTGGATGGACAGGGGCGTAAAATGTCCAAGTCGCTGGGCAATGTCATTGCCCCGGACAAGGTGATCCAGCAATATGGTGCCGATATTTTGCGGTTGTGGGTGACGGCAGAGGACTATTCGGGCGATATTCGTCTGTCCGATGAAATTTTAAAAGGTCTGTCCGATGCCTATCGGCGCATTCGCAACACCATGCGCTTTGTGTTGAGCAATCTGCATGACTTTGACAGCCGGCAGGATGCGGTCCCGTTGGCGGCAATGCCGCCGCTGGATCGCTGGGCCCTGGACCGGCTGGCCAACCTGATCCAACAGGTGGAGTCGGCCTTTGACAGCTATGCGTTTCACCGGGTCTATCAGGATATTCACTATTTTTGCGCGGTGGACATGGGGGCATTTTATCTGGATATTTTGAAAGATCGCCTCTACTGTGACGGCAAAAAATCGCTGTCGCGCCGGGCCGCCCAGACCGTCCTGCACCATATCCTGGAGTCCCTGGTCCGTCTGCTGGCCCCGATTCTCTCGTTTACGGCGGAGGAGATCTGGTCTTTCATGCCCGACCCCCTGTTTCAAGGCGGCCCGAAGCGGGAAGAGTCGGTCCATTTGGCCCGTTTTCCCACCTTCCAACCGGAGTGGCGCAATCCTGAACTGGCCGCCGAGTGGGAGCAGTTGCGCCAGGTGCGGGCTGCGGTCTATCGGCTGTTGGAACAGGAGCGGCTGGCCAAACGGATCGGCTCTTTCATGGAGATGGAGGTCACCCTCTACGCCAGCGGTGCGTTGCGGACCGTTCTGGAACGATTCACCGATTTATACCGGCTGTTGATTGTCGCCAGCGTTCATGTGGAGGGGGATGAGCAGGCACCAGCGGGGCTGGCCGGCTGTGCCGAGATCGCCTCGTTGAAGGTGGCCTTCCGCCGCAGCCAGGGTGGCAAGTGTGTGCGGTGCTGGAACTGGGGTGTTTTGCAGGGTCAGAGGGAAGATGCAGCCAGTGAGGGCGAGGCGCACCCCGACCTCTGCCCCCGCTGCCATGCCGTCATCACCGAGAGCAGCAACAGCGAAACCTCCGCCGGAGCGCACCCATGACAGCGGAGGGGATGCGCTCCCCGACTCTCTCCCACCGCAAACCGGGGGGATTGCGCCTGCTGGGACTGTTGACTGCGGTGCTGGTTTTTGTCCTGGACCAGTTTTCCAAGGTCTATGCCAGCGCGGAGTTGGCGGATCGCAGCATCGAGGTGTTGCCCGGCTTTTTTGATCTGGAGCTGGTGCATAATACCGGAGCGGCCTTTGGCATGTTTGCAGAGTTTCCGCCCCTGTGGCGCAGCCTGATTCTGGTCGGGGTTGCGCTGGTTGCCACGGTTTTTATCATGGTCCTGTTGCGCAGGACGGACAGGGCTTTGGATGCGTTTGCGTTGGGTTTGGTGTTGGGAGGGGCATTGGGCAACCTGTTGGATCGGGTTCAGGAGGGATGGGTGGTGGACTTTATCCACCTGCACTGGCATGATCTTTCCTGGCCGGTATTCAACCTGGCAGACAGTGCCATCAGTGTGGGCGTCGCGCTCTTAATATGGGACAGCTTTCGGAAAACAGGAACGACACAACCATGAACACTCATCGTCTTTGGCTTTTGGCCACCCTGACCCTTTTACTGGGTGGTTGTTCCGGCAACATGAACCTGCCCTGGGAGAGTAATTTTCTCGATCCCGCCCGTGTTGCCACCCGGGAACCGTTGGAAATCCCCCCGGACTTGAACAGGTTGCCGCCGGTTGATGGGGCAAAAGCGCAAGCAAAGGGGGGCAATCTGCCCTGGAACGACACTTCGGCGCGGAAAACCTCAGGCAGCAGCGGTTCAACCATTCATTTGCCACCCCCAACGGAGAACACGGATAATGGTTCCCTTTCCCGCAACCAACAAGAGAAGCTGCCCTCCTGGATGGAGGTGGAACCCGGTCGCAAGCCCGGCCGTTGAGTCGGGACAGGCCCGAATGAACGGCCAGCGGGGCTTGGTGCGGCTGTGGACCCTGGCTTTGCTCGTTTTTTGGCCATTGCTGGCTGAAGGGCTTGAGCAACAGGATTTTACCCTGGACAACGGCCTGCGGGTTATTCTGGTGCGGGAGGCCAAGGCTCCTGTTCTCATTGCCCAGGTTTGGTACCGGGTGGGGTCGATGGATGAGTCGGAGGGCAAAAGTGGCCTCTCCCACATGCTGGAACATATGATGTTTCAGGGCACACCGGCGGTGCCGGCGGGTGAGTTTCACCGTCTGGTGGGTGAAAATGGCGGCGAGGATAATGCCTCCACCACCTACGATGCCACCAACTATTATATCAAGCTGGCTGCGGACCGTGCCGAGCTGGCGTTGCGTCTGGAAGCGGACCGCATGCGTCATCTTTCGCTGGAGGAGGGCGCGTTTCGTTCGGAAAATCTGGTGGTACAGGAGGAGCGACGTTCACGCACCGACGCCGATCCCACCAGTCGCTTCATGGAACAGTTCCGGGCCAGGATCTATGGCTCCCACCCGTATGGTCGCCCTGTCATCGGCTGGATGGCGGACATTCAGCAACTCACCGTTGAGGATTTGCGGGAGTGGTATCACCGCTACTATGCCCCCAACAATGCCATTCTGGTGTTGGTGGGCGATATGGAGTTGGCGACGATGGCCGAGCGGGTTCGGCACCATTTTGGCGACATTCCGCCATTGGCCGACCTGCCGCCCCCTGCGCCGTTGCCCCCTTTTCAGCCCCCGGTTGCCGCCGTGGATGATGCTGCCAAGGGGGTTGTCCCGGTTGCGGCAGAGCGGTTTGAGGTGACGGACAAGGCGGTTACCTTGCCCCTTTGGCATGGCAGCTATCCGGTGCCGACCCTGTTGACGGCGGGCAAGGAGGATGTGTATGCCCTGGATCTGCTCTCCACCATTCTGGGGGGAGGCAGCAGCAGCCGTCTCTACAAGAGGCTGATCCTGGAAGAGGGGTTGGCGGTCTCCGCTTCGGCCAGTTATGGGGGGTATTCCCGCAGTTGGGAGCTGTTTTCCATCTCTGCGCTCCCCAAATCGTTTCAGGCTGCCCCTGCTTTCGCCGCTGCCCCGGAGGGATCCCCCGCCTCCCCCTCTCCTGCTCACCCCCCGGAGGAGCACCCGGTTGCCGTGACGGGCAAGGCCGCCTTGCCCCGGATTGAGCAGATTGTTTTGCAGGAGGTGGCGCGGCTGGCCCGGGAACCGGTGGAGGAGCGGGAGTTGCAGCGAGCCAAAAACAGTATGATTGCCCAGCATATTTTTTCACGGGACTCCATTCATGAAATGTCGGCAGAGATTGGTTATTTGAGTGCCAATGGCCTGGACTGGTTGTCGTTGATTGAGAACTACCCGGCCGATATTGCAGCGGTTCGGGCCGAAGATGTGCAGCGGGCCGCCGCCCGTTATCTGCGGCCGGAGCGACTCACTGTGGGAGTATTGCAACCGTGAGAGTGATCATTTGTCGTCTGTTGCTGTTGGCTGTTTGTTGTTGTTTGGCCGTCGAGGCCCAGGCGGTTCCGGCGGTACAAACGATGCAGGGACCGGGGGGGATGCCGGTCTATCTGGTGGAGAGTCATGCCAATCCGATGGTGGAGATGCGGCTGGTGCTGCCGGGTGGCAGTGTGCATGATCCGGCGGATAAAGCGGGTTTGGCGGCGTTGACGGCCTGGATGTTCAACGAAGGGGGGGGGTCGATGGATGCGGCCAGCTTCCAGGAGCGGTTGGCCTTTCATGGTATTTCGATGGATGCCACGGCCAGTCTGGAAAAGACGACGGTCAAGGTGACCACCTTGAGTCAACATCTGGAAGAGGCGTGGTCCTGTCTGGCGGATGCCTTGTTGCGTCCCCGGTTGGAGGAGAAGGATTTTGTCCGGGCGGTGGCAGAGCAGCGGGCTGTCATTCTGAAAGAGCGGGAGCAGCCCCAGACGCAGGCGAGTCTGTTGTTGAACAAGATGCTCTATCCCAACCATCCGTATGGGGTGCCGGTGATTGGCACCTTGGAAAGTTTGCCCCGGATTGCGTTGGCGGACTTGCGGCGGTTTCATCAGGAGAGTGTGCATGCTCCTGACATGGTGTTGGCGGTCGCGGGGGACATCACGTTGGCCCAGTTGCAGGGGTTGTTGGAGCGTCATTTGGCGGGTCTGGACGCCACTCCTGCGCCGCGCCGACCGATACCGGAGGTTGTGTTGGATCAACCGGCGACGCCGCCGACAACGCAACACCTGGAGATGGATATTCCCCAGACCACTTTGCTGTTGGGTGCGATTGGCATTACCCGCCAGGATCCGGATTATTATACCTTTTATGTGTTGAATCAACTGCTGGGTGGCAGTGGCTTGCACAGTCGTCTCAGCATGGAAATGCGGGAGAAGCGGGGGTTGACGTATGGGGTTTATTCCCATTTTTCGCCTTTGTCGAAGGGGGGCCCCTTCATCATATCGATGAAGACCAAGACGGCATCCGCGAAGGAGTCGTTGGATTTGTTGCACAAGGAGTTGCAGCGCATGGTACAGGATGGGGTGACGGAGGCGGAGTTGCAGGAGGTGATTCGTTATCTGACCGGTTCGTTTCCGTTGCATTTGGATGGGTTGGGCAAATTGGCCACCCTTTGGGGCAATATTGGTTTTCACCGGTTGGGGTTGGATTATCTGGACAAGTGGCCGGAGCGGATCCGGGCGGTCAGTCGTGAGGAGGTTGCGCGGGTGGCGGCACGTTTGTTGGGCAGTTCGCGTTTTTATACGGTGACGGTGGGCAAGGCACTCTGAGGGGCAGCCCCCCCCGAACGCTAAAAAAGCCAGTAAATATTGAATTTACTGGCTTTTTTAGTCTGTTCCGACACTGTTCGGAAAAAAGCGTGGTGCAGGGATGGTATCACATTGCTTTTCAAAACACTGATATTGTTGCATTATATTTTGCCTCCAAGTTAAGTTACACACATATTTACACACAAAAATTTTTGCTGCCCTTTTATCGAACTTTCGCACCCCCCCCCTCCAAATGGTCATTCGTCGCCCCGCCTCCCTCTGAATGCCGCCCAGCACGGGCCGCCCACAACCCCTCCTGGAGAACGACTGCAATCCGCTGTGCGGCTTGGGTGGGGCCTGTCTCGATTTTCAAAATTTGGCCGGGCGCATTTGCGATTTCCTGGCGGGTGGTACGGAATCTATCATTGTATCCGCGCACCAGCATTTCGAGGAGCCGATCAGAATGCCGGTGAATAGTGCCCACCATTTTCCCGTGCTGATACACCGGCTCCTCCCACCCCTCCACAGCCCGCCGCCGTGCTTCATCCTCGAGAGCCCCGGCGGCCACTTGCAAAGCCTCCGCCCAACCCTGCTTGAATGCTAAGTTTTTTTGTCGAGCCTCGTAAAGAGAGCTTTTGTGTAACCCCACAACTCTGGCAGAAACTCTCACACAGCCGGTTTCTGCCAGAGTTTTCAAAAAGATCCGCCGCCGGGCATCCGCCATGAAGTTGCTCGCGTACGTGCGTGGGGGGGTCTGGAACCGTTGATCAGCCATCTTTATAAAAACTCCTGTTGCAAAATTGTCACACTTAGCAAACCCAGACAATGCCTCTTCCGACCGGAACCCCTGGCGATTTATGGTCGCTACACCGCCGAGTTGGAAATTTTGTCGGTGCCTGCCCGGTCCGAATCTCGAAGGTTGCGCCGCAGGTTGGGCAGGTCGTCAGCCACGTTTTAAGAACAGTCTCCAGACCGTCCGTTTTGCGGGTGTACATCTCAAATCCAACAAGGCGGTAAATTTGCACACGAGCGTCACCCATTTTTTTTACCCCCATAAAAGCCTTTGTTCGTTTGAAAAAATCATATCCCGGTGCAAAGTTTGCCGCACCCATGCCCGCCCAGCCTCGAAAACCGCCGCATCCGATGTCAGTTGCACCAGGGTTTTGCCTGGGTCGGCCAACGCCATCAGCAGACCGCGTGCATCAAAACGCCTTGCTGGGCAGTCTCGATGCACACCGAAAACCTGCCCGGTCGTCCAGCCCAATTCAGCCGCTGTGGCCGCCCAACGGTCTGCGAACAATGCCGCCGCGTTCACGATGGCCAGCCATCGACGGAATTCAATGTCGGGTGGCCTCTTCATTGTGCAGATGGTGGCCAACC
>PEAG01000073.1 GCA_002753505.1 Magnetococcales bacterium HCHbin5
GCGCGTTGCGCCCATTTTCTGCGAAAATGGGCTTTGGGAAAACGCGCCGTTCATGCAGGGGCTTTGCCCCTGCACCCCACTGGGGACCGTGACGGTCCCCAGACCCCTGCAATCATTTAAAGGAAAAGGAAAAGGAAAAAAAGAAAATTTAACAAAGCATCAACCGCGTCGCTGCCGCCTTTTTTCCTGCCGCCAGGCCCGCCAAAGAATCCCCAACTTGGCCGACAACGAGAGCTTGCGGGAACGAGCGAAACAGTAAAACCCCTCCTGCCGCAACCGGGCCAGACAGGTACGATAAATGGCCCCCATGAACAGAGCCGGCATCAACATTTGCCGCTCCCCGGGCAGCGAAACCCCGGCATCGGCTGCCTGATAATAGTGTTCAGCCACCCCCCCCAAACGCCCCAACAATCCACCCAGGGCCGGGGTCCACCGCCGCTGCAGAATATCCTCCGCCGCCACCCCGGCCTCGGACAACCACTGCTGAGGCAGATAGATACGGTCCATGCGGGCATCCTCGGCCACATCCCGCACAATGTTGGTCAACTGCAACGCCATCCCCAACTGACGCGCAAACAACTGCTCCCGCCCCTCCTCCCAACTCTCCAACAGATGACCATGGCTGAAAATGCGTACCGCGATCAAGCCAACCGTCACCGCCACCCGATAACAGTACAACTCCAAATCGTCCAACGTCTGATAACGGGTTTGCCGCAAATCCATCGCCATGCCCGCCAGAATGTCATAAAAAGGCTGGATGGGAAAATCAAAAACGGATTGATAATAAACCAACTCCGAACTGATCGGATGGCTGGGCTGGCCGGCAAACGCCCGCTGCAACTCCAGTCGCCACCCCTCCAACTGTGCCGCAGCCTCCGGTATGGGCCGACCACTATCCACAATATCATCCACCTCGCGACAAAAGGCATAGACCGCATACATGGCCGCCCGGCGCGGCGGTGGCAAAAAGAAAAAAGGAAGAAAAAACGAAGAATTGGATTCAAGCGTCTTTCTCCGGCAATAGTGTGCCGGAGTCATGTGACAGCCCTTGCCAGCACATTCTTGAAACAGACGGCTCGGTCCCACAGGGAGAGCCGGGGCCGGGAACGCAGGGTATTGCCGCCCCTGGCCTCAATTTTGTTCAACAGTGCCTGCCCGCATTCACTGATCGCCGCCAACTCCAGGTTGAGGGGCCACTGCACTTGGCGACACAAGGGATCCCCGGTCACGAAAAGATCCCGGGTGTAGGCGGTCAGATGGAGCATCAGCCCCCCGACACCGGGCGAAAATCGACGCTTCAGAATCATCTCTTCGGTCACTTCAAAACGGGCCATCTCCTCCTGTGGCAGGTAGAGCGGACGGCCACTCCAGGCATCCTCCCCCAGATCCTGCCAATGGTTGGTCAACTGCAAAGCCGTACAGATGGCGTCGGAATAGCGGGCCTTGTTCCGCGCCACTTCGTCATCCCCCTCACCCCGCAGGGCCCGCTCCCCCGCCTCGTACGGGAGTTCCCCCGCCAGATGGAGCAGAATGCGTCCGACCGGGTTGGCCGAATAGCGACAATATTCCAACAACTCATCCATGGTGTCATACCGTTTGTTGGTCACGTCCATATGGAAGGCGATCAACAGATTGTGCAGCGGTTCGGTAGGCAGATCGGTGGCGCAGATGACGTGGGCCAACGCCCGAAAAATGGGATGATCCGCCTGACCGGCCTCCGCTTTCAGCAGGCGTCGTGACCAGTCATCCAACAGTTGCAAACGGGTCTCGTCATCCCGTTCCGGCAGGTCGGCAAAGTCGTCCGCCGTGCGGGCAAAGGCATACACAGCGTACAGGAAGGGCCGCAACCGGGGCGGGGCCAGCAGGGAGGCGACCGGGAAATTTTCTTCGCGGCTATGGACGATCTCCATACAGTAGCGAAAATCGTCTACCAGATGCGGGGGAATCAGACTTGACATAAACTATAATGCTCTCTGGACCAGTGGGGTACAGGGGCAAGGCCCCACATACGCTGACACGATGACCATACCCATGCTTTTTTTTCTAATCTTTTAAAACAATTGCAGGGGTCCGGGGACCGTCACGGTCCCCGGTGGGGTGCAGGGGCAAAGCCCCTGCATGTAACGGGCGCGCTTTCACGAAGCAAATTTTCGCAGAAAATTTGCGCAGCGCGCCCAAAACGCCCCGCAGGGGCACTGCTGGAGGGCGGCAGCCCGACCGAAAGCGGGCAAAAGGCTATTTGGCTTGGAAAAAAAACCGATCCTGGCCTTGTATCGAACAAAAAGCGCAATACCAAATAAAGCGCAATATCCGAACGTTAAAGCGCAATATCCGAACGTTAAAGCGCAATATCCGAACGTTAAAGCGCAATATCCGAACGTCAAAGCGGAATATCCGAACGTTAAAGCGCAATATCCGAACGTCAAAGCGGAATATCCGAACGTTCCGGCTTCTTATCCAGGCATTTTCCATGACATAACCGTGCGAGTCGGGCTGCCGCCCTCCCAAGGTCGCCCCTGCGGGGCGGTTTTGGGCGCGTTGCGCAAATTTTCTGCGAAAATTTGCTTTGGGAAAACGCGCCGTTCATGCAGGGGCTCCGCCCCTGCACCCCGCCGGGGACCGTGACGGTCCCCGGACCCCTGCAATCGTTTAAAAGAAGACCGCAACCATGTTGGCGCATATGTGGCTCCGCCCCTGCACCCCGCCGGGGACCGTGACGGTCCCCGGACCCCTGCAATCGTTTAAAAGATACAGAAACGGATCAGGACCAGCGACTGCCCGTCGCCCAACGGAGCAGATCATCGCGCCGCGCAACAAAAACACCACTGGCACCAAAATGGAAAAAAATCCACTCCACCGGCAACTCGGGCCAACGCGCCTGCATCAACTTTTCTGTCTCATCCCCCACCTCACAAATCAATACCCCCCCCGGAGTCAAAAAATGGGCGGCCTGCCGCAAAATCGGCTCCACCAACGCCAAACCATCCACCCCACCATCCAGCGCCAACACCGGCTCATGCCCATATTCCGGTGGCAAGGTCGCCAAAGTGGCATGACAAACATAAGGCGGATTGCTGACAATCACACTATACTGACGGCCAGCCAGTTGGCCAAACAGATCCGATTGCACCAGCTGCAACCGCTTTTCCAACCGGAACCGCCGCCGATTTTCCGCCGCAACCGCCAGGGCCGCCGGCGAAATGTCGGTCGCATCGACCACAGCCTCCGGGAAAACCAACGCAAAGGCGATGGCCAGACAACCCGAGCCGGTCCCCAGATCAAGCAGCCGCTTGACCCGCTTGACCCCCAACAACCGCCGCAACCGCTCTGGATCATCCAGCAAATTTTCAATACGCGAACGGGGAATCAACACATCCGCATTGACCGCAAAACGATGGCCGGCAAACGGTGCCTCACCAATGATATAGGCCGCCGGCAACCGCTGCTGCAGCCGCTGCTCCAGAAAATGGGCGAAAATGGCCGGGAACTCCGGCGGCGGCGGCCGCCGCAAACAGACCCGCCACGCCTTCATGGCCTTGGCTACCCCCCGCCCGACCTCCCCCCGGCGCGCTGCCTGCTGAATCCCGGCCCCAGGGCTGCGCAACAGGGCATGGTACGCCAAATATTCGGCCTCCAGGCATGGTTCCTGCATTCCGTTATTCAGGTCAACCGCCGCCAACTCTATCTGGACGGTCGCATCGTCTATCCATGCCTGCAAGGTGGCAGGGGTCGTGCAGGCGTGACTCTTCTGCCTGGAACATCGGGTCTGTTTCACGGTTCGCTGGCCTATTGTTTGAGCATATCACAGACCTCCCAGCATGAGCCATCCGCTGCCGATTGGCCAGAAAAAAAAATGGACACCCATTGCTTGAAAGAAACTTGTCGTTTGCCACCAATTATCGTACTCTTCATGTTGGATTTTTGACTCGTTGGATTTTTGACGGGAATACCGCCGACAGATGCCGTTCCGTCTGCCCGGTTGCCGTCAAAGAATCGGGGTTTTTTACCTTGGCTTTATCTTGAAAAGGGCACCTGTTTGAGATTATGTATGGAATTATAGGTAAATCTCCCAGCATGCAAAAGCTGTACAAGATGATCCAGCGGGTTGCATCTTCCAGTTCCACGGTTCTGATCCAAGGCGAGAGCGGAACGGGCAAGGAGCTGATCGCCCGTGCGATTCATGAGCAGTCCAGCCGTCGGGACCAACCCTTGATTCCGGTCAACTGCGGTGCCATCCCCGAAGATTTGTTGGAATCGGAGCTGTTCGGCCATGTGCGCGGGGCCTTTACCGGAGCCGCCCACACCCGTACCGGACGCTTTGAACTGGCCAACAATGGCACTCTGTTCCTGGACGAAATTGGCGACATGAGCCCGAAACTGCAGGTCAAGATGCTGCGGGTACTCCAGGAAAAGGTGGTGGAACCGGTGGGGGCGGTCAAGACAGTCAAGGTGGATGTCCGGGTGATCGCAGCCACCCACAAAAATCTGGAAAAAGAGGTGGCAGAAAATCGCTTTCGGGAGGATCTTTTTTACCGCCTGAACGTGGTGCCCATCCATGTCCCCCCCCTGCGGGAGAGAGGCAACGATATTCCACTCCTTGTTGACTATTTTCTGGAAAAATTTATCGGCAACCAGGGTGACAAGCAGGTCATCATTGGCCCGGAGATCCTGGATATGTTCCTCTCCTATCGGTGGCCGGGTAATGTACGGGAGTTGGAAAATTTGATCGAGCGTCTGACCGTCCTCTCGGATGGTGAGGTGGAGAGAGAGGATCTGCCTGAGAAAATATTGCATGGCAGCCCTGATTATTCCGCTGCAGAAAATCCCTCGGTTGTTGTGCCGGAATTCGGTAACATAGTGGCGAACCTTGGGGAAGGGGTTGACTTTAACCACGAGGTGGACTCTTTCGAGAATCAATTGATTTTGTCTGCCCTGGACAGCACGGGGTGGAACAAGAACAAGGCGGCCCAGTTGCTCAACCTGAATCGGACGACGTTGGTTGAGAAGATCAAAAAGAAGGGCCTGGAACGCATGGAGGGATGAGTGGTTTGCTCTAGGGGTTGCTCCTGTCGACGGATGTTGGTGGTTGGTCACCGTGCCGAGATGCCAAGATTGTTGGCTCTCTGGCTGGTCGTGCTGCTGCTCGCCATAGCCTGGGCCGGAGAGGCACACGCTTTTTCCACCGTATTGAAGGTCAATCGTGAGGCGGATGGCAAACGGGAAATACTCTCGTTTTCCATCCCCCCTGGCGCAACAAAACCCCGTGCCGAGTTGACGGATCCCACAACTTTGCGGTTGGTCGTGCCCGGCCTGCTGGCCCTGCCAGCCTCCGCATTGGACCCGGACCACTCCCGCCTGATCGCCGGCTTCAAGATGGATGATCTGCACGGCGAAGAGATGGGTCTTGACATCACGATCAAGCTCAAAAGCCCCAACCTGGTTTTCCGCGACTCCCTGGGCAAAAGCGACATCATCACGGGTGCCCCCTACCGACTGGAGATTGACACGCCGGTCGCCCCCTCCAGTACCAAAGAGATCCGGTTGTTGGAGGGACGGGTGTTGACCGGTCGGGATGGTACGTTGGTCATTTTTTCCCATACGGGCGAGGCCAAAGTGGACAATACCATGGACCTGGCGGCCCATCAGGTCCGTTTAAACTGGCGGGGTGCCACCCTGGACCCCGGTTGGCGACTGCCCGCCAGTGCAGGGCTGGCAGAACGGCTGCTCTCCTACGGCTTTTCGGATCAGGTGGAGATGGAGCTGGTGGTTCATCCCGATGTGACGAACGTGCGTTTCCACCAGGATGTCGAAGCCGGGCTCTACATTGTGGAGCTGTTCAGCAAGGAGCAGATGGGCCGTCAGATGAATGCGGAGGACATTTTACGGGAGCGCAAGGATGCATTGGCGTCGGGTGAGGTGCGTCCATTGAACCGCCTGGATCCCGCCTTTGTCATCCGTCCGGACCGCACCATTGTGTTGAAGGGTAAAACGGTGGATGAGGGCTACTATTTGAACAGTGCCCGCAACGCTGCCAGAGACCAGAAATATGCCCGGGCGCGCAGTTACCTGAAAAAAATGCTGGATCTGTTTCCCGATACCTTCAACCGGGAGCCGGTCGATTTTTACCTGTGGAATCTCTCCTACAAAATGAACTGGAAACCGGGCTGGCTGCTGGCCGGGTTGCACGGTCTGCTGTCAAGGTATCCCAACACAGTCCACTATCCCCATTATCGTCTCCTGGAGTTGCATCTGTTGAATCGATCCGGGCTCTATGGCGAGGCCAATGCCATGATGTGGGATCCCAACCTGCCGCACAACGATCGCCGTGTCTGGCTGGAGCGTGGTCACACAGCGGTGGGGCTGGCCCGTTCCCGGGTGGAGCCCAAGGCCAACTGGCAGGCGGCCAACAAATATCTGCAAAAAGTGTTGGAAATGACGGGCGACAAGGGGGATATCAGTGCCGAAGCCCGTTATCTCCTGGCGCGGGCCGCCCAGGATCAGCCCGAGGAGAGTCGCGTCAGCGCGCCGGAAATGTTGGATGGCCTGACGTTGGAGCAGCTTGCCTTTATTGCCAACCGGCCGGACTGGCTTATGCATGTGGCGGATATCTACTACGAAAATCGTCTCTATCCCCAGGCGACCAAGTTTTACAGCCAGTTTTTAACCAACTATCCTGCGGTGAAAGAGATTGTTCCGTGGGCCATGTTGCGTGCGGCTGAAAGCAGCTGGCAGCTGGGCCGGTTGGAGCAGCCGAAAAGCCTGCGCCAGACGGAGTTGTATGATCACGCCCGTTATCTGTTCAGCGGCCTGCAGGAAAAATATCCCGATACCGATGCGGCCGTTTGGGGCCAGGTGTTTCAGTTGCGCATGGATGAGGGAGAGGCCGTTGTCACCCGCTTGCAAAAAATCAACGAGGTGGTCAAAACCATCCGTCTGCCGGATGCCCTCTCTGAGCTGCTGATGGCCAAGGCGGAGTTGCAGGGCGACGACAAACGCTATGAGGATGCCCTGGTTACCCTGAACCGTCTTGTCTCGACCTCCGTGCAGGCCAAGGTTGTGGAGCGTGCCATCAAATTGAAGCGCACCTATCTGTTGAAAGGGATGCAACATGATCTGGAGGATGATCGCCCGGAGCACGCCATTTTACTGGTGGAGCTGAACGGGGAGGATTTTCGCAGCAATCCCGACTTTGCGCGGCCACGCATTTTGTTGGCAGAGGCACTGATGCGTATCGGCCTGGTGGAGTCGGTGCCGACCTTGTTGAAGGGGATCACCAGCCCGACTGCGGTGCGGTTGACGCAGTTGGCTCGCGCCTTTGCGGAAGAACAGTGGCCGGAGGTCATGGCACCACCGGAGACCGGAGCAGCGGTCAAGGCGATGCGCGAGGCCCGTCCCACCGTGGGCACGGGTGTTCCGCCTGTCGAGGAGGGCTTTTCTGCTGTTGAGGCTTCAACCGCTGCCAATCGGACTGCGTCGATGGAGATCCCCAACGGCACGGACCCTTCCAGTCTGGAGATGGTCCCTGTGGAAGAGGCCCGCGTCCGTCTGGATGCGGCGACCCGTCTGCAGGAGGCCAAAGAGTGGGAATCGGTTTTGCGGCTGCTGGACAAGTTGCCGGACCGTCTCCTCTCGGCCAAGGGAGAGGAGAGAAGGTTGCGGTTGATGGCCAAGGCAGAGGAAGGGCGTGAGCGTTATCCCTTTGCGGTGCAGTATCTGGAGGATCTGCTCTCCGGCAAAAAGCTCCAGGATGGCAGCGACTACTATTGGTATGCCACGGTGTTGCAGAAGTGGAAGGGGGATACCAAGGCGTTGCCCGCCTTCAAGCGGGTCAGCGAAGAGGCCGAAGACAAGGATGTGCAGGCGTTGGCGCACATCCGGGTGGGTGACATCATGCAGCGTGCGGGTGAATATGCGACGGCCCGTGACCACTATCTGGAGGCCGAGAAACTTGCCCCGGGTTCGCCGTGGGCGAAAGTATCCAAGGAGAATGCCGCTCAACTGGCCATGGCCATGGAGGTTAAAAAATAGCCACCATGATGGATAGACAGGATGTTGCCACATCAACCCTTGCTGCCGGCAAGTCGGCACCTCCCTCCAGGGAGCAGCATGTGGTTTTGGTCGGGGTACGGGATGAGCCGTTGTTGATCTTGTCGGCCCAGTTTCATGCGTTGGGTATCACGCCGGTTTTGCTGGCTGATGCAGCGGAGATCAAGCAGTTTTTGGCGCGCAAACCGGCCAGTCTGGTGGTGGTGGATGTGGAGACGGTGCGGAGCGCGCTGGAGTTGATTCGGGAGTTGACCTTTCTTTTCCGTGGGTTGCCTGTTCTGGCAGCGGCCTGCAAGGGCAGCATTGCGGACGCCCGTGAAGCCATTGATGTGGGGGCTGCCGACTATTTCCTGTTGCCGGTGGATGAGGATAAGCTGTCGGGGTTGTGGAGCAGTTTTGGCAACCAATATTTTGATCCCGAGTTGGGGCGTGGTCGGCGGTTGATCACCAACGATGAGGGGATGCGTCGCATATTGATGCAGGTGCGCCGTGTCAGTCAGACCAATGCCACGGTATTGATTCAGGGGGAGAGCGGCACCGGGAAGGAGTTGATCGCCCGTTTTCTGCATCAGGTTTCCAACCGTGCCAAGGGGCCGTTTATCGCCATCAACTGCGCGGCCTTGCCGGAAAATCTTTTGGAATCCGAGCTGTTTGGTCACGCCAAGGGTGCTTTTACCGGTGCTTTGGTCGATCACAAGGGCAAGTTTCAGCAGGCCAATGGTGGCACCATTTTCCTGGATGAAATTTCCGAGATGTCTCTCAATCTGCAGGCCAAGCTGTTGCGTGTGTTGCAGGAGCGGGAGGTGGACCCGGTGGGGGGGCGCAGTCCCATTGCGTTGGATGTACGGGTGGTTGCTTCCACCAACCGCGATTTGCGTCAATGGGTTGACCAGGGCAGGTTTCGCGAAGATCTTTTTTATCGTTTGAATGTATTTCCGGTGCAGTTGCCCGCTTTGCGGGATCGTCCCAAGGATATATTGCAGTTGAGCGAGCATTTCCGGACCCGTTTTGTTGCGGAGTTGGGGCGTAACAATATCTCTTTTTCCAACCTGGCGATCACGGCGTTACAGGCCTATGACTGGCCCGGCAATATTCGTGAGTTGGAAAATGTCATTCATCGTGCCTTGTTGATGGCGGAGGGGCGGGAGATCCAGCCGGAGGATTTGATGATTGACGTACCGATCATTGCCAGTGTGCGGGCTTCTGCCAGTCATGAGAGCAGTGCTGTGCATCTTTCGTTGCCGGATACTGCCAGCATGCCTTTGGTTTCTGGTCTGGATGAGGAGGAGAAGCAGCGTCTGCATCTGCCGGTTGGTACGACGGTTCGTGAGATGGAGGAGTTTTTGATTTTCCGCACCCTGGATGAGGTGAATGGCAATCGCACCCGTGCGGCTGAGTTGTTGGGTATCTCTATCCGCACTCTGCGCAACAAGTTGAATGAATATGCAGCCCGCTGACGGACGGGAGTGACCAGTGCGCCTAATATATTCCAGTCGGTGCCGCCGATGGCATCTGTTGTTTGCTGTGGCAAGTTGTTGGTTGCTGCTGTTGGCTGGGTGTGGTCCGACGGATGGCGCACAGACCCATGTGGCGTCTGAGCTTGCTGCCGGTGACACTGTAGTGCAGACGTTGCGGCGTCTTTTTTTTCCTGCCTCCTATTGGAAAGAGAAGGGTGAGCAGTTGCAGGGTGATGTCAGGAAGCAGCAGGAGGCTTTCAACGAGCGCACCCAGGCTTACCATAAATTATTGGAGCAACGCCGGGCGCGGGTGAATGCGGCCATTGCCGAGGCGGAGGCCAATGGCAAGGGTGCGGACGAGGCGCGGCGGTTGGTGATTCAGGAGTTTCGTGTCACTTTGGATCCGCTGCGTGAGGAGGCCAGGCAGTTGGGCAAGGAGTTGCGGCGTCTCATGACTTTGCAGGCGCAAGCGGAGGCTGCCGCGCGCGGCGGCGGCGGCAAGTAGGCTGTACCTTCTGGACGCCATTGCGGGAGCCTGAGGATCGTCACGCGCCCCAGTGGGGTGCAGGGGCAATTAATCTTTTAAAGCCATTAAATATATTACATATCTTTTAAAACTATTGCAGGGGCCTGGGGACCGTCACGGTCCCCAGTGGGGTGCAGGGGCAAAGCCCCTGCATGTAACTAATCTTTTAAAGCCATTAAATATATTACACATCTTTTAAAACTATTGCAGGGGCCTGGGGACCGTCACGGTCCCCAGTGGGGTGCAGGGGCAAAGCCCCTGCATGTAACGGGCGCGCTTTCTCGTAAGCCCATTTGCGCAGCAAATGGGCGCAGCGCGCCCAAAACGCCCCGCAGGGGCACTCCTGGAGGGCGGCAGCCCGACTGAACGCTGGCCAAATTGAGCATGGCTTGGAAAAAAACATTCCTGGCCTTGTGTCAAACAAAAAGGCTGAATATCCGAAAGTTTCTGGTCTCTTATCCAAATATTTTCCACAACATAACCGTGCGAGTCGGGCTGCCGCCCTCCAGGAGTCTGCCCCTGCGGGGCAGGTTTTGTGCGCGTTGCGCAAATTTTCTGCGAAAATTTGCTTTGGGAAAACGCGCAGTTCATGCAGGGGCTCTGCCCCTGCACCCCGCCGGGGACCGTGACGGTCCCCGGACCCCTGCAATCGTTTAACTTTTCTTTTCTTTTTTACACCTCGTCCGACCCGGCAGCGGCCGGGGAGCGTGACGCTCCCCAGCCCCCTGCAATCGTTTAACTTATTCTTTTCTACACCTCATCCGAGCCGGCAACATCCACCCCATCCAACGGCTCCGCCACCCCCTCACTGGCACGCATAAACCCAGCCTCCCCCGGCCGCTGCTCCCCCAAATAGCCCATCCTGGCCATGCTCAACGTCTGCTCACCCGCCACAATGACATGATCCACCAACCGAATGCCCATGGGCAACAAAATTCTCTGCAACAACAAAGTCAAATGAATATCACTCTGCGAAGCCTGCAATACACCGGAAGGATGATTGTGCGCCAAAATCACATTGACCGATTTGTGACGCAATACCGTCTCCACCACCTGCCGGGGATGAATCAACGCATCCGTAACCGTGCCACGACTGATCAAAGCCGGAAAGAGCAAATGACACCGGTTATCCAAACAGAGCACATAAAAAACCTCCTCCACCCGCCCCGCCATCAACGGCACCAAAAAACGACTGGTATGATGCGGATCATTCATGGCCATCTTTTCCCGCGAAGCACTGTCATGCAGATAACGGCGCGTCAACGGCGGTATCAAACTCAAAAAGGCCGCCGCCGCCGCCCCCATACCCGGCACAGAGGCCAAATCCTGCGTATCCGCATCCAATACAGCCGAAAGACAACCAAAACGCTTCAACAACAAATGCGCAATTTTGTTGGTATCCTGCCGAGGCAACGCATTGAACAACAACAACTCCAGAACCTGATGGTCCTCAAAACGTTCCAGTCCCTCCTGCAAGAACCGCTTGCGCAAACGCTCACGGTGGCCCTGATGAATGGTTGATTCGTTATCCATCTTTTCCATTGCCATAAAATACAGTGGGGTTACAACAACTTGGCACACCCAACCAGACCCGGATGCAAACCACCAACCCATTGCTATTAAAGCACGTCTTGTTTAGAATACGAAGTTTTTAGAATGTGAATAGAAAAAACCAATAAAAGACAACAAAACAAAATAAAATAAATTATATTTATTTTTAACAGCTCCCTATAAACTTCCAAAGTAAATAAAAAAAATCTTGAATAAATAAAACAGTTTTCAGAATGACAGCGGCCCGTCAGATAAAGTTGACATGCTCTGGCGGATTTTTCAGATCCCAGAGAAATTTGTTGAGATAATCCTGCCGGCAACCGATGGCACAATCCTTGTGAACATCCACCCAGGTGCGAATATCCTCATGAACCGCCCAGTAACGGTCACCCATGACAATGTCATAATAGGATTGTTGTTGAATATTGCCCATCAAGAAACGCTTCTTGCCGTAAAAAGGTCCACAGGGGTAAACGTCACCATTGCCGGACAGTTGGGAAAGAAAGGGGGTGCCATAGCAAATGTCATACTTGCGTATCCCCTCCTGGTAGAGTGCCGTTTCAGCGGCGGCATTGATTTTGTTCCACTTGACCTGGACCACATAGTCGGCGGTGGAGAGAGCCTCAGCCTTTTTGAGATCGGCCTCAGCCTGGGCGTAGAGGCTGTAATCCACCCCCAGTTCGCCATATTCCGAATCGGAACACTGCTTGATGACCAGATAATCCACCCCCAACGCTGCCCCCAACTCCGCCTCCAGCAAAATCTGGTCAAAATTTTCCGGGATCAATACCATCTGCAACCCCAACGTGCAGGCATAACCATACTGCTTCCGCATGGCCACCAGGGCGCGAATTTTTTCCTGCAACAGGGTGAAATTGTCCCCTTTTGACTGATGAACCCGCCGGAAGCCCTCCGTGCTGCCGGCTGACAGGTTAAAGCGAATCCAGGTCATGTTCCGCAGACAATCATGGGCCCGCTCCATATCCAACAGGAGACCGTTGGTGGCCATGGAGATATCCACCCCCACCGTACGCGCCAAAACCGCCGCATCATAGACCGCCGGGTTCAAGGTAGGCTCGCCATCGCCGATAAAACCGATGGAACGAACCCCCACCCGTCCGCTATCCTCGATAAAACGCAACAGAGCCTCCCGCTCGATCATGGCCCCCCGGCTCATGTTCTGGACAACGGCGTAACAGTATATGCAGGCAGTGTTGCAAAATTTGGTGAGCCCCATATCGATGTGAATGGGCGCAAACCGCTCACCCCGTTGCCAGGCGGCGACCCGATCCAGGTGATAGATCATCTTGTGACCATCAAAACGAAACCGTTCCCGCCTGGTCCGGAACGAGGGACCGGTAAACTGGTTGGGAACGGCACTCTCCTCGCCACCCGGAGCCGGTTGAGGGGGGGAGAGATCCCCTTCCGTAGCGGTCAAGGCAGCCCGTTCCACAACTGCCACGCCCGAACGCAGCTTGTGACCAGGTCGCTGCAAGGTGGCAGGGGCAACAGTGGATGCAGCAGAGAGGAGGGAGCCGTCTTTGTTTTCCATGCGGTTTTCCTTGTCTCAAAAAGGTCCGGTAAAATGGGGGTTGGGCACATCCCGCTGGCCCGGCAGGCGCAACAACGGAATCAACAGCTCCAGGGGAGGACGCAGGCTCGGTTGCAACAGCGGGAGAAGCCGCTGGGTAATGGTCTCGGCGTCCGGGTAATAGTTATGGGTCAAGGCCGGGGCGGTCGGGGTGGGATAATCGGGCAGCCCGACCCGCACCGGGGCCATTTTCAGGTCGGCAAATGCCCGCTCCACCACCCGGGCCACCACCTCCGCCCCCATGCCACAGGTAGTCCAACCGGTATCTGCCACCAGCAGGCACCCGGTTTTGCGAACCGATTCCAGCACGGGCTCCATATCCAGCGGCTGCACAACCCGCATGTCGATCACCTCCACCTCGACGCCGTGTTGGGCCAACACGGTGGCGGCCCGCAGTGCCTCCACCACCATGAAGGAAAAAGCGGCGATGGTGACGTGTTGACCCGTCCGCAGCCGCCGTGCCCGGTCCAGGGCGGTCTGGTAGGGGGCCTCCGGCACGGTGCCGATCACCCCATGCAACCAGCGATGTTCCAGAAAAATGACAGGGTTGGGATCCGCCACGGCCGCCAGCAGCATCCCCTTGGCATCCTGCGCCATGGCCGGCATCACCATTTTGAGGCCGGGAATATGGCCGAACAGGGCTTGCAGACTCTGGGCATGTTGCGGCCCCTGACCCCAACCACGCCCGATAAAGGTACGGATCACCAGGGGAACGGGGCGATGAAACAGGTAGTGCCACTTGGCGGCCACATTGGCCAGTTGATCCATCGCCAGATAGAGAAAATCGATGCGCTGATGGACCATGATGGAGGGCACCCCATGCAGGGCAGCCCCGATACAGATACCGGTCAGGCCATTTTCCGCCAGCGGCATATCCATCACCCGCTGGGAGCCAAAGCTTTGCCGCAACCCCTGGGTGGTGCCAAAGATGGCCTTCGGGTCCGGCACCCCTTCGCCGATGATAAAAAGGTCCGGGTTCTGGCTGAGGGCCTGGGCCATGGCCTCCCGCACCGCCTGTCCGTAGGAGAGCTGGCGATCTGTCTGGCTGGTTGGGGCTTCGAGAGGCCATTGAGGGGAGACGGCAAACAGGTGGGTGCCGCCGTCGTCGTCGGGGGGCGGGGCAGCTTTGGCCTGCCGGAAAGCCTCTTCCACCTCCTGAAAAACCTCGGCCCTGATCTCGGCCAGGGTCGACGGAGAGAGCTGCTGTTGCAACAAAACGGATTCGGTATGTCGCACAGGGCAACGGTGTTGCCAGGTCGCCCACTCGGTTGCCGGTCGGTAGCCCAGGTGATCGTCGTTGTCCGGGCCGCAATGTTCCAGCATGCGGTAGGTGGCCAACTCCAGGAAGCTGGGCCCCTTCCCCTCTCTGGCACGGGCGACAGCCTGACGGCTGACCTCCCAGACGGCGGCCAGATCATTGCCGTCGGCCTGATAGACGGGGATGCCGTGGGCCTGGGCAATGCCATGTATTGGCCGATCCGGCTGGCGTTCGCTCATCGGGGTATAAACGGCACAGCGATTGTTTTCGCACACAAAGAGTACCGGAATATTTTTGAGGGCGGCAAAGTTCATGGACTCATGCAGCACCCCCTCTTCAAAGCAGCCATCGCCAAAAAAGACGGCGGCAATGGTGCCATCGCCGCGCCGTTGACCGGCCCAGGCCACCCCCACCGCCAGGGGCACCGTATCGCCGACGATGGGCGTAGCTCCCAGGAAGCCGGCCGCCTGATCCACCAGATGCATGGAGCCACCCCGACCTTGGCAGCAACCGGAACCTTTGCCGTAAAGTTCAGCCACCAGTGCGGGCAGGTTGCCCCCCTTGGCCAGGTAGTGACCGTGGGAGCGGTGGGCACCAAACAGGCCATCCTCCGGCCGCAAGTGGGCGCAGAGGCCAACAGCCGTTGCCTCCTGTCCGGTACACAGATGGACCGGACAGCGCATCAACTGGCCCTCCTCCTGGTAGCGACTGGCAATCCCTTCTTCGACCAGGCGAATGCGCATCATGCTGCGATAGAGACGGAGATGTTCAGCACATGTGATCATATGACCTTGCAGTGGATGGGAGGTTCATGACAGCGACCGTCGGAACGCTATTTTAACAGCGTTGTAATATATTTAAACAGGGATAGCGGCGAGACGGGATCCCGGTTGCAGACAATCTGCACATCCAGTGCGGCGGCCACACTGCCCAGGAAGAGGGACAACTCGGGCGAGAGCCCGCCGACCAGGGCTAGGCTGGCCAGGGCCAGGAAGGTATCCCCGGCTCCCACCCGGTCTATCACCCGGGTGGAGAGGGCCGGGACGCGGTAAAACTGGTCGGTCAGGCTGTCCAGCAGCAGGGCTCCGGCTGGTCCCTGGGTGACGGCAAACTGTTTGGCATTGACTTCGTTGCTGAGTTTGCGGGCCAGGGATTCCAGCGGCTCAAAGCGGTTGTGGGCAGCCAGGCGCAGCTCCGGCTCATTGATGGCCACAAAGTCGGCCCGGGGATAGCGGGTGATGACATGGTAGCCCCGGTTGCCGCCGTTGATCTGGGTATTGACGGCCAGGAAGCGGGCATGCTGGCAGAGAGCAGCGACAATCTTGTCGGAGATCAGGCCGTTGCCGTAGTCCGGCACCACCACCAGGTCAAAGTCGGCCGCATGGGTTGCAAGCCAGTGGCAGACATCCGCTTCCATGGTGGGTGAGAGGGACTCCTCCTCGTAGTAGTAGAGTTCAAAAAGCTTGCTCATGGAGTCATCGACAAAGCGTCTTTTGACCAGGGTGGGGGCATGTTCAAAATAGTAGAACAGGGGGTGAATGTTGGCGGCCAGTTTGGCACGGATAAAGGGTTCGTGCTGATCTTTTTTACCCAGGCCGGTCAGCAGTGTAACATGGTCCACAAAGCCGGCCAGGTGGTTGGCGACGGCCAGGGCTCCGCCTGCGAACTGTTCCAGCGAGTCATATTTGGCGGCGACCACATTGACCCCTTTGCCGACGGTTCCCATGGGGGTCACGTAGCAATATTCGTCGATAATGGCCTCCCCCAGGACCAGCACCCGGTTATGCCGCAAGGCATGGATGGCCTGGATGATCGGGTTGGCCTCGTGGGTGGTTTTGAAGTGGCGCAGATAGTTTTTGGCGGCCGGGGAAAAAAGTTCAAAGTGGTCGTTGATGATGCTGGAAGAGCTGAACATGATCTCTTCCGTAAAGCACAGCTGGCCGCCGTAGGATTCGACGGCATGTTGTTCGGTGGATATATTGCCGCTGATATCCTGCTCGACGTTTTTGTAATCCTGTCCTTTGACGTAGATGCCGGGTTGCACCACGTGGATGACGGGGACGGCGGTTGGGGCGTCGTTGATGGCGACAAAGTGGACGCAGGCCAGGGCGGCCAGGCTTTCGGCGCGCAGGGCGGCGGTGAAGACGGGGCGTCCCGGTCCTTTGTTCACGAAGGCATCGGCGGTCAGCGTGACCATCAGAATATCTCCGAACTGGCGTGCCTTTTGGAGATGGCGCACATGGCCCGGATGGAGCAGATCAAAGACGCCATGGCACAGCACCACCCGTTGACCCTGGGCACGAAAGGCGTGGGATTTTTTGCCCAACTCCTGCAAAGAGACAATTTTTTCTTCTGGCATCACCAGTATCCAGTGTCGAAGTCTGTGAATCACGGGAAAGCACAACAGCGGGCCAACGGTAGCACATTATGCGCCCGTGATACAATCACTCCTTGTCTGTTTCCGTTTTTTTCAAACAATTGCGGGGATCTGGGAGACGTGACGCCTTTTGTTCATCTCCCGCTTTCTGCTGCCAATCGACGTTCAACTTCCCGCAGGATTTTTTGGGCAAAATCGGCATAACTGCGGCCACGGCAGAGGGTGACCGGGGCAACCGTCGGACGCTGGGTCAGACAGGCCGCCAACTCCGCCCAGGTACGATACCAGAGGCAGTGATCATCCCAATGGGGCGGTTCTGCCCGGTAGCGACAGTCATAAACAATCGGAATGGCCCCACAAGCGGCTGCCTCCATCAAGCGTTGGCTCTGCAGGTCGAATGGATGCGAAACCAGCGCGTAACGGGCCTCATTGTAGACGGCGGCGACGGCCGCTCCATGGGGCAACGCGCCCTTGAAGAAGGGTCGCACCAGGGGATCCTCCTCCCAATAGCGACCATAGACCTCGACCTCAATCCGGTCCGCCAGACTGCACAACCAGCGAACCGACTGGTCGCGGATCACATAGTGCCACAGATGCCAAAAAATATCGTCCTGCGGGTAGTTGTAGCGTGCGGCCAGACGCGCCAGCTCACCATCCGTGAGCGGCTCCCCGGCGGCGAACATCGCCTCCAACCGGGCCAGCACAGCGGTCGCCTCCGGGCGTGCCAGCATGCGGTGACGATAGGAAGAGGCCACGATCACCACCCTTTCCCTGCGTTCCCCGGCCCGATCCTGAAACAGGTTGGCATCATAACAAAAGCTCTGCCGATAGACGTGCGGTGCCCCGGTTTGATACAGATGACGGTCCAACAGGGCGTCAATGGAGTAGATCAAGTCCCGTTGCCGCCAGGGGAGCGGGTTGCCGGCCATGATTTCCGGCATCGGATCCTGCCACCAGGTCACGTTGAACTGGTTCGCGGGGAGTTTGTCGTTGTACAGATGGTCCAGATTCAGGATGATATGCGGCTTGAAGGCGAGCCGATCCTGTGCGGCATGGTACTGATCCAGCAACTCTCTGTCATCTGCTTCCATCAACAATTTTACCTCACACCCCTGTTGCCGGAATCCCTCCAGCAGGTCACGGGCGTTATACTGCAGGACGGTGGTTGTACGGGATGCGGCCACCCAGACCCGCCAGGGTTGACCGGGCACAAATTCCGGCGGGTTGTGTTGGCACTGTTCTGCCAGTTGGGTACTGGCCTCCAGCCGCTTGTACCATGCATTGTAGAGATGGATGACAATGTAGTGGGCGATCAGGCGTTCTGTGGAGTTGGTCGCCTCGAAAGCAATCTCTCTGGGCATGGAGAGGCGGGTGGAGAGAAAAAATGCCACAAACCGGCTGGACTCCATCGGGATGGCCACAAGATTGGCGGGGGCGTCCGGCAGGGGATCGCCGAGATAGTAGCAGAGTTGCTGGCCGCTGCAGGCCTGGGTCTCCTGGACACGGTTGTTTTGACGGGCCTGTTCCAGTGCCTGTGTCTGTCTCAGAAAAAAGGTGTGCTGTGGCACCCTTTGGGCAGGCTCCGGCACTTCACAACCGTAATGGCGGGCCATTTTTTGGCAATAGTCCACCACAAATTCCAGTCCTGCGGATGTACTCAAGGTGGTGGCGAGCAGTTGGTAGGCTGGGCCATATTCTGGTGCCTGCCGGATCGCTTCCCGCAAGCGGTCGGCGGCCTCTTCCACCTTGTTCTGGAGCAGCAGGGCGTGGGCCCAGTGGAAGTAGGCCTCCCCGTGATCCGGTTGCAGCCGGATGGCGTCCTGAAACCGTTCGATGGCGGCGGCAAAGCGTTGCTGTTTGAGGAGGGCCAGCCCCAGGTTGGTGATCAGGACGGGGTGGTCGGGAGCGCGCAGGGTTGCCAGGCTGATGCGTTTGGCTGCGGTGGTGTAATCGCCCTGTTCCAGGCAGGCCAGGCCGGAGAGGTGGAGCAGTTCCGGGTTTCTGGGGTCGGCAGTCAGCAGTTGTTCATACAGGGTGGTGGCCTGTTGCAGTTCCCCCTGCTCGTGATGGTGTTTGGCTGTTGCCAGCAGCTGTTCGGCGGTGGTTTGGTTGGGGTCCGCTGGGGGGTAGTTCACGGCTGTCACCTTTATCGATCCAGGGGCATAAAAAACGTCACGTTCCCCAGACCCCTGTTCTGTTTTTAGTCTCTTAAAACTATTGCAGGGGTCCGGGGACCGTCACGGTCCCCGGTGGGGTGCAGGGGCAAAGCCCCTGCATGCAAGGGCGCGCTTTCCCAAAAGCCCATTTGCGCAGCAAATGGGCGCAGCGCGCCCAAAACGCCCCGCAGGGGCACTCCTGGAGGGCGGCAGCCCGACTGAGAGCGGGCAAAAGCTTATTTGGCTTGGAGAAAAAACCGTTCCTGGCCTTGTATCGAACGAAACGCCGATCTCAAACAAAACGCCGATCTCAAACAAAACGCCGAACATCCGCAAGTTCTGGTTTTTTATCCAAGCATTTTCCACAACATAACCGTGCGAGTCGGGCTGCCGCCCTCCCAAGGTCGCCCCTGCGGGGCGGCTTTGGGCGCGTTGCGCCAATTTTCTGCGAAAATTGGCTTTGGGAAAACGCGCCGTTCATGCAGGGGCTTTGGTAGAGTAGAGTGCAGGCGCGGTGGCTTTCGCCCCGTTTCCAGTACCCCCTCATCGAACCGTGCGTACGGTTTTCCCGTACACGGCTCTCCGACCATCTTCTTTCGTCAGCATGCGCACA
>PEAG01000074.1 GCA_002753505.1 Magnetococcales bacterium HCHbin5
TCAACAAGGGGATCAGGCTACCGGGCGAACGGACAATTCCCCGGATTGACACTTCTCGGTCAATATGGATGCAAAAACATCTCGGACACACCCCCTGCACCCCGCTGGGGAGCGTGACGCTCCCCAGACCCCTGCAATCGTTTAAAAGAGCAGAGACGCAGGCCGTACTCCCCGAACCCCTGCATATCGTCTGGCGCGACTAAATGACTCCCCGAGCCTGCAACGCCCCATGAGGATCCACATGCAACCGCCGAATGCCCAACGTGTCCGAACTGATGTTCATGGCAATACCCAACAACTGGGCAAAATTCAACTCCGGCAGATTGATCTCCTGCCCGGAAACAACCTCCGCAGCCTTCTGGTAAGCCCCCATGGCCATGTCACACAAGGTGCAAGGCGTAATCAATACCTCCGCCCCCGCCCCCTTGGCACTCAAACAGTTTTTGGCCACCATGCTCCGCATCTCAGTGGCATCCGATAACATGACATGGAAGCCACAACATTTGTCATGGCCATCATACGCCACCGGCGTCCCCCCCAAAGCCACAATCAAACGGTCCAGATGGTCCGCCTTTTCCCCGGCCTTGCCATCAAAAATTTCCGAAGGCCGCAAATTGTGACAACCATAAAAAGGCGCAACCCGCAACCCCTTGAGCGGCCGCACAACCTTCTGCTTCAACAATCCCGGATCCACCTGATCGGTGATGACCCAAAGCAGATGAAAAACCTGAATGGAAGCCTTGTAAGGCCGCACCCCGGCCTGGACAATGACATGATTGATCTGGTCCAGCAACTCCGGCTCGGTCCTGAAACGGTGGTTGGCATAGCTGAGAGTCTGCAAACAGGTGTTGCAGATGGTGGCCAAATTGTGCCCCATCGCCTCCGCTTCGGAGAGAATACGCGCCGCAACCGCCAACGCAAAAGCCGGCTTGCTCTCTCTCAAACTGACCGCACCGCAACAGGTGGCTTGCGGCATGGCATGCAGGGTGATACCAAGCTCCCGGGCAACAGCTTGCGCGGACCAATCCGCTTCTTTCTGTACCTGCTTGGCAGCACAACCAGGATAATAGGCAAATTGCAGAGACATCGTGTTCCTCCTATCGGCTATTCAGGGACAACCTCTTTGGCTTTGGTTTCCACGTCGATTGGATTGTCCTCCAGCAACTGGTAAATTTTCCGCAACTCTTCCACACCCTGCGCCGTGTGCGGAATGGGCGACGGAATCTTGCCCTTTTTCAGGAGGTGCCAAGCTGTCCCCAGTTCCGCAACGGCACCCATGATGCCCACCGTGCGCTGCAACAGCGTAAACTCATTCAAATCACCCCACTTTTGAATGTCCGTATGGAAGGCCAACGCATGTTTGGCCCCCGGACCATCCACAAAACCCTTGGCCATGCCCCGGGTGCGCAACTTGACAATCGCCTCCATCGGTTTGACATCCTTGGGACAACTCTCCACACACATGGCACAACGACTGCAACTCCACATCATGGAGGGCTCGGAAAGCTCCTGCAAACGGGCCGTCTTCTGCCCCTCGCGCGGATCGGAGACTACCCGGAACGCCTTGGCCAACGCCGCCGGACCGACAAAATCATCGCTGACCTCCAGCATGGTGCAATCGGAATAACAACAACCACACATGATGCACTGGGTCACATGATTGACCTGATCGTAGGCCGATTTGTCCAGGGTATGAGCCTTCTCCGGGCCATCATCCAGGTAGGGTCTGATCTGATGGACCTTTTTGTAAAAGGGACCAATGTCAACCACCAGATCCTTGATCACCGGCTGATTGGCCATGGGAGCCAGCACGATCACCCCATCCCTGGCCACCTCCCCCACATGGGTCTTGCATGCCAGACGGGTGCGACCACTGATTTTCATGGCGCAGGAGCCACAAATGGCCGAGCGACAGGATTGCCGGAAGGTCAGGGTACCATCCTGCTGACTCTTGATCTCCTCCAGCGCAAGCAGAACGGTGGTGGTTGCACTGACATCCAGCGTATAATCCCGATAATGGCTTTCCAGGGTGCCCTGATCGGTTTTCCAGTTGCGTTGGATGCGAAAAGTATAAACAGGCATGAGTGCCTCCCCTAGTTATTACCCCACGTGAATCATCAGAACCGGCCCACAATCAATAAGAGCGTACCATCGGCTCATATTCGGGCAGTCCCAGGGTGCGGATCGCCTCATAGGAGAGGACCACCTCCCCCTTGTTGGCGTCCCAGTGGCTGATGGAGTGTTTGCGCCAATTCTGGTCATCCCGGTTGGGAAAATCGGTGCGGGAGTGGGCCCCACGGGACTCCTGCCGCGCCAACGCCCCCTTGGCAATGCACTCCACCAAATCCAGCATATTGCCCAATTCCCAGGTGCGCAGCAGATCAACGTTAAAAATGTCCGACTGATCCTGAACGCTCACCCGGGCATACTCCGCCCGCAACGAAGGAATCATGGCAGCCATGGTCGCCATCCCCTCCGGGGTGCGAAAGACACCGCAATGCAGGTTCAACGCCTGCGCCATCCGGGTATGCAACTCGGGAGCCCGCATCCCCTGGCCCCGCTTCAGGCTGCTGATGCGCCCCTTCACCTCAACCAGTGCATCCATGGGAAAATCCCGCTGAGAGCCCTGCTGCTTGACATACTGGCTGACATGCTGCCCCGAAATTTTGCCAAAAACGATGGCGTCGAGCAGGGAGTTGCCCCCCAACCGATTGGCTCCGTGTACCGAAACACAGGCCGCCTCTCCCGCCGCATACAACCCCGGCAAAGGCGAAGCCCCAAACTTGTCGGTGCGAATCCCCCCCATCGAATAGTGGGCCGTCGGCCGGATCGGCAACGGATCGTGAATGGGATCCACCCCCTCCAGATCGATGGCAAGCTGGCGAATTTGCGGCAACCGCTCCAGAATTTTTTCGGCACCCAGGTGACGCAAATCGAGAAAAACCGCCCCGTTCCTGCCCCGCCCTTCCATGATTTCCGTCTGTTCGGCACGGGAGACCACATCCCGTGAGGCCAACTCCAGCTTTTTCGGGGCATACTTGCCCATAAAGCGGTCCCCGTCCACGTTGATCAGATAGCCCCCCTCCCCCCGGGCCCCTTCGGTCACCAGAATACCGGTGGTCAACAGACCGGTGGGATGAAACTGCACAAACTCCATGTCCGCCAGCGGGGCCCCCGCCCGCAAAGCCAAGGCCATGCCGTCGCCGGTGTTGGTGGTGGCGTTGGTATTGGAAAAAAAGACCCGACCATAACCGCCAGTAGCCATCAAAATGCCCTTGCTGCGGGCGGGAAACACCTCCCCCGTTTTGATGTCGTAGACAACAACCCCGGCAACATGCCCTTCGACATCCGTCACCAGACGGAGAACGCTGCACTCTTCGTAAACCGTGACCCCGGCCTTGATCAGCTGCTCCCACAGCGTATGCAGCAACACCTGACCGGTGCGATCCGCCGCATAACAGGTACGATCAAAACTGGCCCCCCCAAAAGGACGCTGGGCAATCAACCCCCCCTCCAGACGAGAGAAGGGAGTACCCATGCGATCCATCTCCAGAATGGCCTCGGGAGCCTCCTGACACATCAGCTGGATGGCATCCTCGTCACCGATATAATCGGCCCCTTTGACGGTATCAAAGGTGTGAGATTCCCGGGAGTCCTTGGGGTTGATGGCGGCGTTGATACCGCCTTGAGCAGCACAGGAATGGCTGCGCAACGGGTGAATTTTGCTGATGATTGCCACATCAATTCCGGCCTTTACCCCTTCCAGGGCGGCACGCATACCGGCCAAACCGGCACCGACGATGATCAGGTCATGATTTCTCATAACACCTCCTTGCCACTGGCTGTTCCTGTTCCAGGATATTTTGCTTTCGACGGCGATTCTGCCCTATAATGCCAATTTATGCAATGCAATGAAAGGTTATGTTGCATTTTGCCTGTAATGGGTTATAAATGCTCATGTATTTTTTTGCTATCCGGCTGGATTGCGCCGTGCCCCCCACAGACAGGATGGAAAAGTGCATCAGTCGGATAAATACACGCCCGGTGCAGGGTGGTCTGCCCTCAAGGAGGCTTTGCGCCAGCAGGCTTTGGTCGCCGGTTTTGATGTGGCGGCTTTTGCCCCCCCGCTACCCCCACCCCATGCCGACCATCTGGAGCAATGGTTGCAAACGCAGGCCCATGGGGAGATGCACTGGATGGCGCGGCAACCGGAGCGACGTCAGGATCCGCGTCATGGGCTGCCGGAGCTGGGTGTTGTGCTGGTTTTGGGGGTCAACTATTGCCCGGCGGACGATCCGCTGGCTCCCGGCCAGGATGCAAGTCGGGGTTGGATTTCGGCTTATGCCCGCAATCAGGACTATCATGAGACGTTAAAAAGGCGGCTCAAGGGGTTGGCCGCTTGGTTGGAACAGCGGTTGGAGCGGTCGATTGGCGGGCGGTTGTGTGTGGACACCGCCCCGTTGCTGGAAAAACCGTTGGCGGCAGCGGCGGGGGTGGGCTGGCAGGGCAAAAACAGCCTGCTGGTCTCGCCCCGTTTCGGTTGCTGGCTCTTTCTGGCCGAATATTTGTTGCCACTGCCGTTGCCGGCGGATGTGCCATTGCCGGACCGTTGTGGCAGTTGTCGCCGCTGTCTGGCCGCCTGCCCGACCGATGCGTTGGCGGTGCCCTACCAACTGAACGCCCGCCGTTGTCTGGCCTATCTCACCATTGAGCATGCCGGCCCACTGCCGATGGCGGATCGGATTGCCATGGGCAACCGGGTCTATGGCTGTGACAACTGTCTGGCGGTCTGCCCCTGGAACCGCTTTGCTCCACCCACCCGGGAGGCCGATTTCATGCCGCGCCCACTGTTGATCTCCCCCCCCCTGCTCGATTGTGTGATGCTGGAGGCGGAGTCGTTTCGGAGTCGGATGGCAGGCTCGCCCATCCAGCGCATGGGCGTCGTGCGTTTTTTGCGCAATGTGGCGGTTGCATTGGGCAATTGGGGCGCGCCGGAGGCCCTGCCCGCCCTGGCCCGACTGCTCCAGCACGAGGCTCCCCTGGTGCGGGGCCATGCCGCCTGGGGAATCGGGCGGTTGCTGCGGCAGCAGGCAGGGGAGCCGTTTGGCGCAACCCCGGACCAACTGCTGAGCCAACAGTTTGAGCGGGAGGGCGAGCCATGGGTGCGGGAAGAGATCATGCTGGCTCGTCAGAGGGCGGTTTGATCCTTTGACAACTGTTCCACCCAGAACAGGGTTGCCCCGGCCACGGCGGCCGGCATGGCCACAAAATTGATCAGCGGAAGGGTATTGATCAACAAAGTCATGCCGCCGAATCCCATGCTTAACAGACGGTGCCGCCGCAGGGATTGCCGGACCTGCTTGCCGCTCCATTCATGGTTGCCCATGGGCAGGTCCACGTATTGAATGGCCAACATCCAGGCGGAATAGAGCAGCCACAGAAACGGCGCGGCAACGTTGGCAACCGGTACAATAAACAGCAGCAAAAAAGGGATCATCCAGAACAGAGCATACAGGATTTTATGGATCTCATTCCACAACAGCGGTACCGTTTTGGTCAACAGGAAGGCTGGGGTTATCGGGGTTCCTGCGGGCAACTGGCTGGTCAGGTGGTATTCCACCCGTTCGGCCAACAGGGTGTTGAACGGGGCGGCGAGCAGGTTGATCAGCATGGAAAGGATAGAGAAAATGGTGGCGGCAAAGGTGGTCAGCAGTATGGGAATCACCAGCCACTCGACCCAGGAGAGCCAACTGGGGAGCAGATTGTCAATCCAGCCAAAAATACCGTGGAACCAGTTCACCATATACCCGATCACCAGACCGAACAGGAGGGTATTGATGGCCAGTGGAATGATGACATAACGCCGGATACCGGGTTGAACGAGCAACGCCAAGCCGCGCAGCAGATAGTTTCCACCTGTCACAATCGGTGCAACCATGAATCTGTTCCTTTCATCGGGTTGAAATGCAATACAGTGGCCTCAACGGGGTCAAACGGCCCAGAGTGTCACGGACGGCAAAAAACTGCAAGCACTTGCTGTGTCCTGATGATTGCAGGGGTCTGGGGAGTGTGATGCTCCCCAGACCCCTGCAATCGTTTGGTATCCCCTTAAACCTCTGTAAAAAGTTGAGCGCATGAGGTAGCATAAAGCACGAGGATGGGATCGGAACTTGATAAAATGGTTTGTCTGCTTGTTACAGCGGCAAAGCCACTGCATAAACGGGAGTCAAGAGAATAATGGCTGAACACACGGCGACAAAAAGCACAGCATCAACCGCAGGCCCGGCAGGAACTCCATTGGACGAGTTTGCCATCAGTGATCCGGCCCTTTTGAACGACATGCTGCTCTCCGACAACATCTGCCATCCGGTAACGGGGGTGGTCTTGTTGACCAAGGGGAGCCAGTTGACCAGTAAAATGGTCCATCAGTTGGGCAATATGGGTATCGCAACCGTACGGGCCGTTCCCTATGCCGAAGAGCAGATGGTGGAAGCGGTAAGTCAGGTCCAAGGCTATCTGAACTCCGTTGAAAAAATTATCAGTGTCAAGGGTCAGTCGGTCAACAATGCCGCGCTCCTGTTTCAAGAGATGCAGGAGGTCAAAGAGCTGCAAAAGATGATGCGGGAGCAGATGCGGGGGGTGATGCTCCACTTCAACGAGCGGGCTTCCGAATCGCTGGTCCAACTGAACAATCATCATCCCAACAGTGCGCACCACAGCATCATCACCGGTTTTAATGCCATGTCCATCGCCAGGGAGTTGCGGTGGAGTGAAGAGGATGTGTTGGAAGTGACCATGGCCGCCATGGTACACGATGTGGGCAAGGCCAAGGTGCCATTGGGTACCCTGGAGTGGCCGGGTAAATTAAATGATGCCCAATGGCAGGAGATGAACCTGCATACCCTGTTTGGGGGCAAATTGTTGCATCAGGGGAGTTTGAGCACCTCCTGCATGGTGGCCTTGAACCATCACGAATGGTATGCCGACGTGGGAGACAAGGGGTACGGCAGTCTGACCCTGTTTCGGGATATTGCCAAGGAGGCGTTGGGGCTGGATGTGGATCTCTATCTCTCCCTGGCCTCACCCAGACATCTGGAGATGATTCAGGTCAGTGCGCTGGCCGACATGGTGGCGGCTCTGGAAGAGATCCGTTCCTACAAGGGGGCATTGCCGCCGTTCAAGGTGCTGATCATCATGAACAACGACGCCAGGTTGGGCCATTTCAACCCGGAGCATTACCGGGCGTGGCATGCCCTCTACCTGCGGAAGCACCGTCAAATCCTGACCAGGGGGATGCGGTTTGCGTTGCCTCGGGAAAAGGAGCAATCCATTGTACGGGATGGCAAATCCTTTATTGCGCTGGATGCACTGGTCAGAAAGCTCTCCTATGAGGAGTTGAAAAAGGCAGAGTTGTTGCCCCGGTTGAAGGCCGGTTTTTTTGATCTGGAGATGATCCAGAAGAGTGATGGCATCTCCATCGACCGCATGAAGCGGCGGGGCATTGAGGTCAATGAGAGCCGGTTGACCGCCCTGGGCATCAATCTGGAAAAAAAGGTGAAAATATTGTTGCCTGCCATGGAGAAGCGTCTCACGCGGGCAGATCTGCTCCGTTTCGGGGTTCCTGCCAAGAAGATGATGGATCGGCGGTTGATCAAGCAGTTGGAGCAGAGCAAAAATGGCGTTTCGTTGCCGGAGCTGGCCAAATATGGCATCCAGTTGGCCAAGGAGGATCTGGCTGCGGACGGCGACACCTTGAACAAGAAAATTTTCTACGACCTTGTGGTCGTGGAGGAGGTGGCATACAGCCGGGCCGTCTTTGCCATCGTTCGGGAGGGCAACAACCTGGATGAGTTGGAAAAGGAGGATGTCTATGACGGTCTGGATCCGTTACAGAGCTATCTGCTCAACAAGATCGGGTTGGTCGAGTTGGATTTCAGTGAGCTGACCAGCGAATTGCCCGACATGAGCCAGGTGGTGCGAGCGGATTATTGGGAGGCGCGGAGTGCTGTTGCGGCCTCTTCTTGATCTTCTTCAAACGATTGCAGGGGTCTGGGGAGCGTGACGCTCCCCAGTGGGGTGCAGGGGCAAAGCCCCATATGCGCTAACATGATGACCACACCCATGCTTTTCCTAATCTTTTTAACTATTGCAGGGGTCCGGGGACCGTCACGGTCCCCGGTGGGGTGCAGGGGCAAAGCCCCATATGCGCTAACATGATGACCACCCCCATGCTTTTCCTAATCTTTTTAACTATTGCAGGGGTCCGGGGACCGTCACGGTCCCCGGTGGGGTGCAGGGGCAAAGCCCCTGCATGCAAGGGCGCGCTTTCCCGGAAGCCCATTTGCGCAGCAAATGGGCGCAGCGCGCCCAAAACGCCCCGCAGGGGCACTCCTGGAGGGCGGCAGCCCGACTGAGAGCGGGCAAAAGGTTATTGGGCTTGGAGAAAAAACCGCTCCTGGCCTTGTATCGAACAAAAAGCGGAAGGCCCGAAAGTTCTGGTTTCTTATCCAAACATTTTCCGTAACATAACCGTACGAGTCGGGCTGCCGCCCTCCCAAGGTCGCCCCTGCGGGGCGGTTTTGTGCGCGTTGCGCCCATTTTCTGCGAAAATGGGCTTTGGGAAAACGCGCATCTCATGCAGGGGCTTTGCCCCTGCACCCCACTGGGGACCGTGACGGTCCCCAGACCCCTGCAATAGTTTGAAAAGATTAGAAAAGCATGGGCGTGGTCAACATGTTGGCGCATATGGGGCTTTGCCCCGGCAATCGTTTAAAGAAATTCAAGCGGGAATACGACGCATAAAGACCCAATAAAACAATGGAATCAACAGCAAGGTCAACAGGGTGGAAAAGGCCAGCCCCCACACAATGGCCGTCGCCACCGGTCCCCAGAGCAACGAATAGCCTCCCAACCCGATCGCCAGGGAAAAAAGACCGGCAATGGTCGTCACAGCCGTAATCAGAATGGGCACCAGACGACGACGCGCCGCATACAAAACGGCGTGCAATGGCGACATCCCCCCGGCACGCCGATCATTGGCAGCCGCAATCAAAACAATGGAAGCGTTGACCGCAATACCAGACAGAGCAACGACACCATACAGGGTATACAAACTGAGGGCCTGACCGGACACGAGCGTCCCGTACACCACCCCGGTAAAGGCCATCGGTACCGTTGTCAAAATCAAAATGGGCTGGAAATAGCTGCGAAACTGGGTACCCAGAATCAAATACATCAACCCGATCCCCAACAGGAAAAGCAGACCGATCGCGTCCATCGCCTCATAAACATCATCCAGAATGCCGGTAAAATCCAACTCGACACCCGGATAACGGCTCCGCAACGTTGTCCAGGCTGTTTTAAGCCGTTCGTTGGCTGCAACCACGTCCAAACGGGTTTTGTCCAACTCCGCCTCAACCGTAATGGCACGACGAAAATTAAAATGCTGCACCGATTCAGGACCATGGGCAACCTGAGCCGAAACCAGACTTTTCAGGAATACCACCCCCCCTCCGGCAACGGGCAGCGGTGTATCGAGTGGATCATGCCCCTCGACCGCCAACACCCGTACATTCACCTTCTCCCCCTGGTCCTGAAAGTGGGCTGCCACCTCCCCATCCCCCAGCAGGCGGATCAAGCGCAACAGCTCTGCAGGCTGCAAACCAGCCTGGCGAATATGTTCCCCCAGCAACCGCAACCGCAACTCGGGCCCGCCCTCGGCATAGTTGTCGGTTATGTCACTGACCTCCGGCATCTGCGCCAGAACCCCTTTCAAATCGGCCACCGCCGCCCGCAAGGTTTGAAAATCATCCCCACGCACCTTGACATGGATCGGTTTGGTCACAGGGGGGCCCCCGGACATGGGCATGAAGGAGACACTCTCCGGACCGGCCACCTCTGCCACCACCGGACGCGCCAGGGCAATCAAACTTTGCACGGAACGGTGGGCATCCGGCTCTGGCGTCAGACTGACCAGAATTTGCCCATACCGATCGCCGGTCAACATTTGGGTCTCCGTAAACATCACCCCCGCATAGGAAACCAAGGCATGGAGTTCACCGGGCTGCAACAGTTGGCGCAACCGACCCTCTATTTGCGTGGTCTTCTCAATGGTATGAGCGAGCGTAGTCCCGGGAGCCATTTTGATATTGACATAAAAAAGCGGCATGGGATCCATGGCAAAAAAATCGACTCGAATCCAACCCATCGCAATCAGGGCAATGGCAACAAAGGTGGGGCAGACAGTCGCCAGCAACGCAAGCCGCGGCCGCCGGAAAACCTTGAGCAACAGCCGCATATACAACAACCGCAACCGATGCAAAAAAGCGGTACGCCACCGATGCAACCGACTGGGCCGGCTGAAATCCAATCCCATGGCCACCGTATGGGCAGGCAACATCCAAAAGGCTTCCAGCAAACTGATGGCCAATGCCGCACTGACCACCAACGGAATCACCCGCATAAACTTGCCCAGAATGCCCGGCAACAACATCAGGGGCAAAAAGGCCGCCATGGTGGTCAGGACCGAGGTGATGACGGGAAGGGCCACCTCCCTCATCGCCGCCACACTGGCCTCCAAGGCACTCATCCCCTGTTGCAGGCGGCCATAAATGGTCTCAACCACCACCACCGCATCATCCACCAACATGCCCAAAGAGATCACCACCCCCAGCAACACCATGACATTGAGAGAGCCTCCCAACCCGTAAATGGCGGCAAAAATGGCGGCCAGGGAAAAAGGGATACCCAAACTGACCAGCAGGGCAATCCGACTGCCTAAAAAAAACCAGCTGGTCAATAAAACCAGCACCAATCCCAGCAGGGCATTGTTTTCCATGATGCCCAAAGCATGTTGAACCATAAAGGTACTGTCATTGGCCAACACCACCCGTACCCCGGCCTGGTTTTCCACTGCCCGATACTGTTCGATATAGTCCCGAATCTGGCGGGTCAGTGCCAGGGCATTGCTGTTGGGCCGTTTGGTGACGGCCAGCAGAACCGCCGGTTTGCCCTGAAACCGTACCGCCTGGTGGGCCTTTTCCCGGCCACGACCAACCGCTGCCAGTTCACCCAGCATATGTTCCCCCTGCCCCCCCAGCACCGGCCAACGGGCCACCTCGGCCAAATCGGCCGTACTTCCTTGCAAGCGCAACAACATGTTTGTTGTTCCGTGGGACAGGGTGCCCCCGGAAATATCCCGAAAACGGGCTGTCAGGGTATCCGCCAACGCCATGGGGGTGAGGCCAAAGCTGCCCAGCTGTGGTGGTGAAAAACGAACCTGCAACTCCGGGTCCCGCAAGCCGGTTGCCGTGACCTGATCAACCCCTGGCAGCCGTTCCAGACTTTTTTTTACCAGCCGGGCCCGAACCCGCAATGTTTCGTCCTCTTCCTCACCTTGTACCACCACCATGACGGTCGGAAACCCGTTGGAACTGGTGATTTCCAGAATGACGGACTCTTCCGCCTCTGCCGGCAGATCCCGTTTTTTGTTTTGAATTTCCCGGCGCAGATCGTTGACCCGCTTGTCAAAGAGCCGTTCGTCCATGTCATCAAAGCGCACCAGAATTTCAGAGGTGCTCTCCCGACTGCTGGAGAGGGCAAAATGGATATCCGCCACCTTTTGCAGGGCCTCTTCCAGGGGATCCGTCAACTGTTTTTCCACCTCTTCAGCCGCAGCCCCAGGCATGAAAGTCATGATACTGATCCAGTTAAAATTCATGTCCGGATCCTGCTGGCGGGGCAGCAGGGTGTAGGACAACAGGCCGAGGAGCAGTACCAGCAGAAAGGCCAAGTTGGCAACTACATGATTTTGATAAACAATACGCAACATGATGCTATGCGGGCCACCTGTTCACGGCGTCAACTCCAGTTGGATGGCATCCCCATCGTTCAGTTTTTCCCGTCCGGAAAGGATCACATTGCCCTGTATCTCTTCCGTGATGGGGGTAGGTTGTCCCTCTATGGCCTGGGGCAGGGGTTGAAAGCGGGCCTTCTCCCCTGCGGCCAGAAAAAGGCCCAGGCTTCCCGCGCGTCGGCTCAAAATCCAGCCGGGTATGTGGGGGCGGGAGGCCAGCCAGACCAGACGGCCCACTGCTCCTGGGGGTGGTTTTTGTGCGCCTGTCAACAGCAACCGAACCTCCTGGGTACGGGTTTGGGCACTCTGTATGGCAACCAGGGTGCGCCATTGGAGCGGATAGCGTTGCTCTCCCAGCATAAAGTGGCCCTGCCAGGTTGCGTCAAACTGCACCGCCTGGTCGGGGCGAATCTGGGCTGACAACTCCAGATGTTCCGTGTCTGTCAGGCGCAGCAGCGGCATGCCCGGTGCGGCGTAGGCCCCCACCTGTGCCGTGCGGTCGCTGACAACGCCTGCGAATGGGGCGCGCAGCACCACCCGTTGCAGTCGCTCCCGGGCGGCGTGCAGCAGGGCCTGTTGTTGTTCGATCTGGGCGACCAGGGTTTTCAACTCGGTGGCGCGTTGGTCAAACTGCTCTGCCGAGGCCTGGCCATTTTTGCGCAACTGGGCGGTTCGCTCCTGTTGTCGTTGGGCCAGTTCCAGTCGGCTTTGGGACTCTTCCAGAGCCCCCTGGGCCTGTTGGAGTTGGTTCTGGTAGGACCAGGGGTCCAGGCTCAACAGGGTTGTCCCCTTTTCCACTCTCTGCCCGACCTGGACCGGGATTGTGGCGATGATACCGGTTACTTCCAGGCTGAGCAGGCTGTCGTTGAGGCTGACGACGGTGGCTGGAACCTCCTGTTGGGGGTAAAAGATCAGGGTATCCAGTGGTTGCAGTGTGACAACGGTGGCTGCGACCGCCGGGAGCGGGCACAACAGCAGGGAGAGCAGCAGGAAGAGTTGTCTTGGAGTCATTTTTTTTCGGCGATGGTTGAGGAGTCAATCCCGTGGCAAGGTGCAGGGGCAAAGCCCCATATACGCTAACATGATGACCACGCCCATGCTTTTCTAATCTTTATAAAACGATTGCAGGGGCCTGGGGACCGTCACGGTCCCCAGTGGGGTGCAGGGGCAAAGCCCCTGCATGTAACGGGCGCGCTTTCCCAGAAGCCCATTTGCGCAGCAAATGGGCGCAGCGCGCCCAAAACGCCCCGCAGGGGCACTCCTGGAGGGCGGCAGCCCGAGCGAGAGCGGGCAAAAAAACGATTGCAGGGGCCTGGGGACCGTCACGGTCCCCAGTGGGGTGCAGGGGCAAAGCCCCTGCATGTAACGGGCGCGCTTTCCCAGAAGCCCATTTGCGCAGCAAATGGGCGCAGCGCGCCCAAAACGCCCCGCAGGGGCACTCCTGGAGGGCGGCAGCCCGAGCGAGAGCGGGCAAAATATGGGATGGCTTGGAAAAAAAACGATCCTGGCTTTACAGCAAATAAAAATCTGAACATCCAAAGATTCTGAATTTTTATCCAAATATTTTCCACGACACAACCGTGCGGGTCGGGCTGCCGCCCTCCAGGAGTCTGCCCCTGCGGGGCAGGTTTTGTGCGCGTTGCGCAAATTTTCTGCGAAAATTTGCTTTGGGAAAACGCGCAATTCAGCAGGGGCTTTGCCCCTGCACCCCACCGGGGAGCGTGACGCTCCCCGGACCCCTGCAATCGTTTAAAAGAAGACCGCAACCATGTCAGCGCATATGGAACTCCGAGCGTGACGCTCCCCGGACCCCTGCAACTGTTTAACAGGATTAAAACAGCGCAGGGTAACGGGATCTTTACGACTGCAGCCGGGGCTTGCCTCCCAAAAAAAGCATCTTTCGGCCCGCCAGCACGGCGTAGAGCAGCAACGGGGGCAACACCATCCAGTAGGTCTTTTCCATGGAAAACAGCCCCGACAATATCCCCGGACGGAACAACCCGACACAAACCACCAACAGCAACAACCGTTCCCACCAGGGCGCAAAACCGGCGTTCCATCCCATCACCGCCGAAACAAAGGCAAACATGGCCAGGGTGGCCAAACCAAACAACGCCAATATGGGCAGCCAACCCTCGATCCAAATCCAGGCCGCCGGATCAGCCGGCGAACCGCCGGGGACGACGCCCTGAATCAAGATCAAATCGGTATTGAAGATGAACAAAAAGGGCAGAACAGCCGTGCGCATGTCATAGGCAAAAGCCTGCACTCCGGTCTTCACGGGATCGGAGTGGGCAATGGCCGCCGCCGCATAAGAGGCCAACCCCACCGGCGGGGTGTTGTCGGCAATGATCCCAAAATAGAAGACAAACAGATGGGCCGCCAGAGCAGGAATGATATAACCGCTACTGCTACCCAACTCGACAATGATGGGAGCCGTCAAGGAGGCCATGACAATATAGGTGGCCGTTGTCGGCAGCCCCATACCCAGAATGATGCTGGTAACCGCCGTGAAAAGCAGGATCGGAAAAATATGGCCCATGGAGATCACTTCAATCACCTCCACCACCCGCTGTCCCAACCCGGTCAGGGTGATGGTGCCCACCACCAGGCCGGCCGTCGCCGTCGCCACCGCGATCGGTATCATGTAATACGCTCCATCCGCCAACCCCTGCCACAGATCACGCCCCCCGGCCTGAAAAGCAGGCAGCAAAGGGGCGCGATGCAGCAGAGCCAGCAGAGGTTTCTGGAGCAGCAAAATAAAAATCAAGACAACTATGGCATTGAAAGCGGCCAGACCGGCCGAAATTTGCTCCACCATCAGACCATAGACCAAAACTCCCACCGGTATCATGTGATGGATGCCAGAGAGAAAGGTGGCCCATATGGGGGGCAACTCGGAGCGAGGCGTACCCGTCAACCCCAGCTTGCAGGACTCCAGATGCACCACATAAAACAGGCCAAGATAAGAGACGGTCGCCGGAATAAAAGCCGCTTTGACCACCTCCGTATAGGAGATACCCAGAAATTCGGCGATGATAAAGGCGGCAGCCCCCATAATGGGAGGCATCAATTGGCCGTTGACAGAGGCCGCCGTCTCCACCGCCGCCGCTTTCTCCGCCGAAAATCCCATCTGCTTCATCAGTGGGATGGTAAAGGTGCCGGTGGTGACCACATTGGCGATGGAAGAGCCGGAGATCATCCCGGTCATGGCAGAAGAGGCCACCGCAGCCTTGCCCGGCCCCCCCCGAAAGGTGCCCAAAGTGGCATAAGCCAACTGAATAAAATAGTTGCCCGCCCCCGCCCGCTCCAACAAAGCCCCAAACAACACAAACAGAAAAACAAAGCTGGCGGAAACCCGCAACGGCACCCCGAACACCCCCTCCGTGGTCAATACCATATGGTTGACAATTTTGCGGACAGAGGCCCCATGATGGGCAATCAACTCCGGCATGTAAGGACCAAAATGGCAATACCCCAAAAACAGGCCACTCAAAATCACCATCGGCCATCCCATGGCACGCCGGGTTCCCTCCAGCAACAGGATGATGGTACAGGAGCCTATCATGATGTCCCTGGGCAGGGGCATGCCGGGGCGTTCGGCAATGCCATCATAGTCCAGGAACAGATAGAGGGCACCAAGCCCGGCCAGGAGGGCCAGCAGATAATCGCTCCACGGAATGATTTGATGCGAGCTGCGCTTGCGGGCTGGATAGGCGAGAAAGGTCAGGGTGAGGGCAAAGGCCAAATGAACGCTACGCACCAAAGTATCATCCATGGGTTCCCGCACCACCCACAGTTGGAACAGAGACCAAGCCAACGCCAACAGCGTCAGAAAATGGCCGCTTTTACCGACAGGGCGTCGGGTACCCCGCTCCAGGTCGGCGAGATCCGCCTCGATGGCAGCAGGAGAAAAATTTTCTGTGTTCATAAGGCCCATGTTCGTTGTATTGTCGTCGGTGCCAAACGCATTGGCTCTCCAGGCACAGCTCACTAGCAAAGATGAAGCAAATTACATTCCAATACAAACCGGGTGACATGAATACAACAGGTAAGGGGTGCTGGTGGTTTTTCTGGCTGATGACTGTCGGTGCTGTGGTACCGATTGGCCCCATTCAAGCGGCCACAGGGTCGGAATCGCCCGCTTGCCCCGCAGCGGAGACGCCGGTGAATGTGGAGGTACGTTTTGACTCTGCCAACCCTTTCATTGATGACAGCCGCTCCCGCGCCTGGATTCAGAACAAGGCACGCCAACTGCACCATCCCGTGGGTCTGACAGAGTCCCGACTGGCCCACACACTGACCGCACATTTTGAAATTCGCTCCACAGGAAAAACGCAAACTCGTTGCATCTACCTGAAATCCATCTCATTAATACTGGGCTATCCCAGCATTAAAATCTATATCGCCAACGCCTATCAGGCCGGCAGTTGTGAATACCAGGCCATCCACCGCCATGAAGTGGAGCATGTGCGCATCATCAATGGTCATCAGGAGCGTTCCCTGCCCCAGTGGCAGTCCCAATTGCAAGCCCTGGCGCGCACCATTCGCCCACTGCCGAGCAACAACCCCCAGCAGGCCCAACAGGGCATACTGCAAAAACTGGATCAGGCCGTTCGCAAAGAGATACAGCGTTCGGAAAAAATCCTGAAGGCCCAACAGGCCGCCATCGACACGACACAGAGCTATGCCAAAGTGCAGGCCAGTTGCCGGCAATGGTAGGAGGAAATGACGGAGGAAAATCAGGAGGATTTAACGGTCTCAACGGCTCTGTCAACCAGCATTTTGGCCACATCGACCTGGGCCCCCTGTTTGACCAACTCCTCTTCGACGGCAGCCGGGGTGATACCCTCCCGAAGTTTGGCAGCGGCAAATTCCAACAGCATGGCAGCAATACGCTCGGGGGTCAGTTCTAGAACCATGGGTTTAAGTCCTCTGTTGATAGTCAGGTGGAACGGGGTATAGGCTTGTCAGTCTCGCAGAGCGATCCAGAGTCAGGTCCATACCCGGACAAAGGACAACCCCTCACCGGGACGGTACCGGAAAAAGGTTGCGTCGCGCAAGGATTATTCAGACGTGTACAGGCGGGGGAGGCATCCACAGGTAAACCCACGGGCTGCCAGTTCTCGTTTTTTACAGCAATTGCATAGACATAATCATCATGACAGTGCGCAGGAGCTTCGCGCTACCAACAACCGCTACCACTACTCCCCCTGGAACTCTTGGCACGACCCTTACTGGTGTAGGTCAGCGGGGCGCACCGGGCATCCCCCACCTGCTCCCCCTGTGGCTCCGCCGCCAGGGTATAGGAGAGGCCATCCCCATCACTCAACACGATTTTATAGAACCCCCGCCGCGAGTTGATGGCAAAATCCTGCACATCCGCATACCCCAACTCTTCCAGAGTTGTGGCATACTTCCGGTTTGATTTATAAAATTTATCCTGTTTTTCAATAACTTCAACCAACATATCCCGCCCATCCTGACGATTCCATACCAGCATGACATTGGGATACTCATAACAGGCAATGCCCACCAGAACAGCGATGGCCATGACGATATAGCCGACAAATTCTCTGTCAATCAAGCGATCAGTGGCTGGGGTCGCCGTCGGAATGCTGCCGATGGTCATAAGAGCGGACTCCCTGATACAAGAGGGGATACAAAGTGAACACAGAAAAGCAACATCAATCAAACCACTTCATTTTTTTGAAGATCAGATAGCTGAACCCCATCACCAGAAACAGAAAGGTAACCTCCAGGAAAAAACCGTAGGAGTGGTCTGAACCAGCCTGAAACGGTATCCCCTCAACATTGGTGCCCAACAAACTGGTGACGGCATTGACAGGCATGAGATAGGCGGTAAAAACAGCCACGATCTTCATGGTTTCATTCAGCTTGGTGTTTTGACTGTTGGTGATCTCATCCTGCATCAGGATGGCCCGCTCACGAGTGGAGTCCAGATCACTGATCTGGTGGTGCAACCGACCCTCAGCCTCCCGCAATGCCTGACGATTGGTTTCGTTGATCCAACCACGACTCTGTTGCAACAGCGAGAGTGCCTCCTGCTGGGGCACCAGTTGTCGACGCAAAATGATCAAGCGATGCCGCAATGCGGTCAGCTCCTGTTGCGGGTGACCCTTGGCATTCAGCAAAATCATATCCTCCAGGTCATCCACATCTCGCCCCAGTTTCAACACCAACGGTTCCAGACGCGCAATAATCCTCTGCACGGCATGAGACAAAATATCGTCGGGCCTGGCCGGCCCCTCTCCCGGCTGCAGATTGGAACGAATATCCTCAAAACTGTGGGTCGGAGCAGCCCGCATGGCGATCAGGCGATGATTGTCGATCCAGATGCTGATGCTGGTCAGGCTCTCATCCTCCCCATGGCCAGCCTGGTTGACCCCCAACAGGGTAAGCAACGTTCCCTGGCGAAAACTGGTACAACGGGGACGGTGATTATGGGCCAGCAATACATCCAACGCCTCCGCAGGCAGACCACTGTGCCGACGCAACCAGCGTTGCGTCTCACCCCCGCTGGGACGACCCACCAGCCAGAGCAGGCCATCTGCAGGTTTCCACTCGCTGATCTCTTTCCACCCTATCTCCCGACCACCACCCAGACCGTCCAGCAGATAGGCATAAACAGGGCAATTTTGGGTGACCATGCACTATACTCCCAACACCATCTTGGCGATGACGAAATAGATGAGAACCCCGATGATATCGAGAATGGTGGTCAGAATGCGCCCGGAGATCACCCCTGGGTTGGCACGCAATTTGTCGGACAGTAGCGAAAGAATCAGGGCAAAAAAGGCCCCGAACAGCATGTTGAACAAAACGGCCAAACCCACAATTTGCCCCAACTGTCTATCCTGGAACAACAACCATGCCGTCAAGCCCCCCATCAGGCCATTGATACAACCCTGGACCAGCCCGACACCTATTTCCGTCACAAACAGGGCGACCAGTTGTCGGAACTGCCTCAATTGGGTAACCCTGACATTCAAGCCATGCGCAGCAACCGTGGCCGTCGCGGTCCCCACACTGCCCGCCATATTCATCACCAGAGGAATAAAAGCAGCCAGAGCCAGCTTGGCCTCCAGCAGGTTTTCAAACAGATCGATCACACCACTGGCAAACACCCCTCCCCCCAGAGCGGCCAACAACCAGGGCAGTCGCATGATGAATGTTTTTGCAAAGGATTGATGCACCACCTCAGGTGGAGCCGAACCCGACATTTTAAGCACATCTTCCGTGATATCCTGCTCCATGGTGCTGATCACGTCATCCACGGTGACCACCCCGACCAGGACATCCATGTCGTCCACAACAGGCACCCCAAGCAGTCGATAATGCTTGACAATATAGGCAACTTCCGTGCTTGGGGTATTGGTCAGTACCTTGATGGTCCTGGGATTCATGATTTCGGCCAGGGTCCGGTTGGGGTCGTTCAAAATCAGCTGTCGAAGCGAGCTGACTCCGACCAGACGCCGTTTTTCGTCCAAGATATAGAGATAAAAGACCATCTCGATGTAAGGCAAAGAGCGCACCGCGTCGATGGCAGCCCCCACGGTAAGGAGCCTAGCCAAAATAAGTTGAACATTCGTTAAATTTCGTGCATCATTTCTGCATGGACGCAATGGAGATAATTGAAGACAAATACCGTGTGCTTTCGGGCCGTCTTGACGAAGCGGCG
>PEAG01000075.1 GCA_002753505.1 Magnetococcales bacterium HCHbin5
GGTAAACGGGCAAACCCATGGTCCAGTAAACGGGCAAGGCCATTTACCTGCCCCGGTAAACGGGCAAACCCATGGTCCAGTAAACGGGCAAGGCCATTTACCTGCCCCGGTAAACGGGCAAACCCATGGTCCAGTAAACGGGCAAGGCCATTTACCTGCCCCGGTAAACGGGCAAGGCCAACAATCAAATTTATCACACAAGGAATACAACAATGATCGTTTATCAGATTCCGAGACAGACAGATACATGGATTGGATGGACTCCGATGGCAGAGTTCATGGAGAAAATGAAGGAGACTTTAACCAAACATCTGACTCCTACAACGCTCCTGCGGATGTTCGGGGAAGCAGCACAGTTGGCGACCAAACTGGGATGGAATGGGAAATTCCTGGACGGTCCTCTCGTGTCGGGATCTGCCCCACGGATGGATCACAACGAGACGACGATTACCATTTCATGGGGAGAGCCACAGACAGGGATGACATACCTGGCAACATACTATCCGATCCAGTTCAAGGAGTTGGACAGAATCAAGCAGATCACCAGCCAGATGAATTGAAAGCCCTGCGCAACCAGCAGGTAGCCATTCAACTTTTTGACATGTCTGGCACTGATATGCTGGAGGTAAAAGAATACCTATCCAGCCGGGCCATCACCATCGATCCACCGGAGACAATCCGGTTCCTGCCGTCCGTCCACCTCGACTTGCCACCCGACATGGCCTACCTCAACAGGCGCAAGTCCATGATGGTGGCACTGGTCCAGAACGGCGCAGGCGATCCCATCGCCATCCACCATACATCCCTGGTCGCGGCCAAAGATGACAAGCGACGCAAGATGATGCTCGGCCCAGTCAAAGGCGGTTCCATCCGACTGGCGAACCATCCTGTTGGCGGCAACAAAATGGCTATCGGCGAGGGTATCGAATCGTGCCTGTCATTCATGCAAGCTACCGAAATCAATACATGGTCTGGCATGACAGAAGGCGGCTTGCGCGGGTTTGAGTTGCCAAAAGAGAAGCCATCTACCGTCTACATTCTGGCGGACGTGGATGAGGAAAAAATCATCCGCGGCCAGAAAACCCGCATAGGCCAGGAAGCTGCCCGCAAGGCCGCACAGCGCATCGCCAACTTGGGTATCGAAACGCACATCGTCTGGCCAGGGGATCCAATGGGCCCCAAAATCGACTTCAACGATCTCCTCCGGGATGACCCAACCGGAGAGTCTATCCGCATTGCACTGGCCAATGCAAAACGTGTCGAATCCGATACTCCACAGGGGATAATGGAGGCAAAACGAACCGAAAAGCCAGTGGTCCGGGTGATCGGGGGCAAACTCCCTGATGTTGTAATCCAGGCTGAAACTGCCCTGATTTCAGCGTATGGGTCGGAGATATTCCAACGCAGTGGTATGCTGGTGCGCACTGCCCGGGTGCCACGCACCGAAGTCAAACGGCGGGCCATCCGCAGGGAGGAAGGATCGCTGGTGATCATGCCGGTGGACGCAGCATGGCTGGAATTGCGGCTGACGGAATGCACACAATTTGAAAAATGGGGCAGCAGGAGCAACAGTTGGCAGCAAATCGATTGCCCGGCACCAGTCTCCAGGGCCCTGATGTCGAAAGCGGGTGAATGGCGGTTTGATTCCCTCGTCGGTGTGATCGAGGCACCAACTCTGCGCCCGGATGGCAGTATTCTGGACAAACACGGATACGACGACCAGACGGGTCTTTACCTGGACACCGGCGGGGTGACCTTCCCGACCATTCCAGAACACCCGACCAGGGAGCAGGCCATTGCTGCCGTGCAGGTGTTGGAAGAGGCCATTGCTGAGTTTCCTTTCCTGGCCGACCACCACAAGGCCGCCATGCTGGCCGCCATCCTCACTGCCCTCGTGCGCCGGTCACTGCGGACCGCCCCCTTGTTTGTCTTTACCGCTCCCAAGATGGGGTCTGGAAAGAGCCTGCTGGCCAATGTGGTCAGCATGATCGCCACCGGCCGCGCGGCCCCGGCCATCTCCCATACCACGGACCCTGCAGAGGAGAAAAAGCACATTTTCACCATCCTGTTGGGTGGTGACTCCATTGCCCTGCTGGACAACATTGAAAATGCCCTGAAATCGTCCACCCTGTGTTCGGTCTTGACCGAGGAGACCTACAAGGCCCGTATCCTGGGCGAGACCAGAGAACTCACCGTGCCCACCGCCGTGACCTGGATGGCAACCGGAAACAACATCACCGTGGCAGGTGACCTTTCCACCCGCGTGATCATGATCCGCATCGACCCCGATGTTGAGCGGCCAGAAGAGCGCAGTTTCAAAAAGAATTTGAAGACCTGGATTCCGAAGAATCGCCCACGCTTGGTTGCCGCCGGAATCACCATTTTGCGGGCCTACGCCGCAGCGAAACGCCCGGCCACCGGCCTGCCTCCATACGGGCGGTTTGAGGAGTGGGCCAGAGTGGTGCGCGATGCGCTGGTCTGGTGCGGTCAGCCGGATCCATGTCTGACGCGCACCGAGGTAGAGGATGCCGACCCGGTGCGCATCACCTTGGGTCGCCTCTTGTCTGCCTGGTGGGACGTGTTTGGGACGGAAGAGATCACCATTCCAGAACTGTTTGCGCGGGCAAAATTCCTCGCCAACCCGCCAAATGATTGGATGAACCCAGGTGGACGGTCTGATCCAGATTCCACCTTGTTGGGTGCGCTGACCGACGTGGCAGGTGACTCAAAAGGCAATCTCAATGCTCGGACCATGGCATGGTACCTCAGGAAGCACAGGGGAAGGATTGAATGTGGTATCAAAGTTAGTGAAAAAAGAAAACAAAATAGCGACACAAAACATGAAATGTGGTCTTTGGTCCAAACGGCAGGAAAGCAGACTGAACAGTCTGGTACAGGAATTTCCGGAGTTACCGGAGTCACCGGAGTTATTTCTATACCCCCTGCGAGAAAAAGCAATATACATAATAAACAGTGTACAACAGGCAGTAATGCAGAAAATGGATTTACGGCTGGAGGGCTAGGAAATAACTCCGGTGACTCCGGTAACTCCGCAGTTAATGAAAGTCATGACCTGGAGGAGATTTTTGAGGAGGGAGTGCTATGACCCCTGCATCCATCATTGCTCAACTGGACCGGTTTGGGATCTCGCTGTACCTCGATGCAGAGGGTGTACTGAAATACCGCGCCAAGCCAGGAGCCATGACCGACGAAGCCAGGGCCACGATCAGTGCGAACAAAGCTCAAATCGTTGCTCTGCTGCAGTACCGGGAAATACTGGCCCAGTTCCAGGAAATCGAAAGCAGACCCCTGACCGACGACGAAAAAGCCGGCATCGACATCGCCTTTGCCACGCTCAAAAAACAGCATGGAGCCGCACTATACGCCGCTGGCTGGAAACGCGAGATGGTGTTTGATGGCCTGGACCCGACACGATGCGAAAAAGCTGGAGATGTTCCGACGATGATCAGGATTCTGATGGCTGGTGGTCGCTTGGTGGCCATTCATCCCGATCGGTTGGATCTGGAGGAAGCAGACGGGACTACGTTTTCCAAAATCAAGGGCAACGTGATGATCGGCGGGTCAGAGCTTGAAAAATACCTGAAAAATTTACAATAACCGAGAGGAAAAACGATGGCTGAAGAGCGAAAATTCAAACCACTCATCCCATGGGTGGGCATGTATGAGGGCAAAACAAAGAGCGGGAGTCCTTATTTTTCCGGATTTTTGGGGAAACTGAAGTTGATGATGTTCCTCGACAAGAATCCAACCGGGAAAACCACCTGGACGCTGTACCTCCAGGAACAGGAACCCAAGTCGGATCAAGGGCAAGGACCGGTTCAAGGGTATGGGCAGCAGGGGCAGGGATCCCAAGGTCAGCAACGTGGATTTGATGACGATCGTCCATTCTGACCCGGGGTTAATTCTGACGTTTCAGGGGAGAAACTGCATGCGCGCAACGATAACCGGAGAGATTTACCTGCACCACCCGGTACCACAAGCACTTTTATACCGGGCCAAGCAGGAGAATACCTTCACCAATCCGGCCTATCTCTCGGCAACCCGGGCAAATCGGTCAACGTGGGGGATTCCAAAATCAATCACATCCTGGCGGGAGGATGGTGATTCTTTCGTTTTCCCTCGTGGCTATGGACGTCGGATCCAAGAGCTTGCTGTCCAGGCGGGGACAAAAGTCGAATGGCAGGATTGCCGCGTAGAAGCCTCTGTGGCGTTTCCTGACAGTCTGCATGGCATCACCCTGCGGTCGTACCAGCAAAACGCCACAGAGGCGGCAATGGGTGCCACACAGGGGATAATTATATCGCCAACGGGGTCAGGGAAAACGGTCACGGCTCTGGAATTGATCCGGAGACGGGGACAAAGAACGTTGATCATGCTCGACTCCAATGCGTTGGCCAAACAATGGGTGGATGTGATCCGGAAAAGGCTTGCCATCGTGGCGGGCAGAATCGGCGATGGCAATTGGACCGTTGGCAACCACATCACCGTGGCCACGGCGCAGACGCTGAACCTTCGCAAATCGGAGACCGCAAAACTGGTCGCCAGCATAGGCACAATCGTCATTGACGAGTGCCACATCATCCCTGCGGAGACCTTTGCTGCAGTCGTCGGGATGTTTCCGGCCCGGTACCGCTATGGATTCACTGCCACGCCGAACCGCAGCGACGGACTGAACGACATGATCAACCGGTTGATTGGTCCGACCCTGGCAGAAGTGGATGAGCAGGATGTTTTGGCAACGGGTGGAATCGTGTCAGCACGGATCATTGCGATGGACACTGGATGCCGATTCCCACACGTCAGGGTGGAAGATCGCAGGCACGGTGATTTTCTGGCGGCGATAGAAACCGATCCTGGCAGAAATTCCATGATCGTGCGGTTGGGATCGCTCCACAGCAAGACCAGGCAAACACTGATCCTGACTGACCGGACCGAGCATGCGGAAACACTGTCCGCCATGATGCCGAGTGCCGTGTTGGCCCATGGAAAGCTGCCCGTCGCAAAAAAGAGACTGGCTTTTGCCCAAATGGAAAGTGCCCCGGTTGTGATAGGCACCAAGGGTTTGTTGGGCAAGGGCTTGGATTATTCAAGCTGGTCTTGCTTGATCATCGCATCCCCCATTTCCGGGGAGACCCCATTGCAGCAGGGCATTGGTCGGGTAGTTCGCGGGTATCCAGGGAAAAAGGATGCTTTGGTCATCGATCTGGTGGACCCGCATCCGTACGGGTTCAGTTCCTGGAAAAAACGCCGGGCCGTTTATTCACGGCGCGGGTGGCCGGTTTCGATGAATCGTTGACGAAAAATTACGAGGAATAGCGCAAATGATACCCCAACAATCCACTAAAGCGGACAAAGGCAAGACGATTCTGACTCTTGATCTGGGCACCAAAACAGGGTGGGCAATCAAGAACCACGGGAAAATTTTTAGCGGGACAATGGAATTCAAGCCGACCCGGTTCGAGGGCGGTGGGATGCGGTTTGTGCGTTTCGATGCCTGGCTGGATGGCATCAAGCACAACGCCAATCCGTCGCTGGTCTATTTTGAGGAGGTGCGTTCCCATGGCCCTGGTGGTACCGATGCTGGCCACATCTACGGCGGGTTCTCGGGGCTGCTCACGGCGTGGTGCGAGCGAAACAAGATTCCGTACCAGGGGGTGCCAGTCGGCACCATCAAGCGGTTTGCGACGGGGAAGGGAAACGCGGGTAAACCGGAGATGGTGGCGGCGATGACGGCCAAGGGCCACAAACCGGGCGATGACAACGAAGCGGATGCCCTGGCGATCATGTACTGGGCGATGGAGCAATTAAAATACGCGGAACTGAAGTGAAAATTATAAACGACGGCCAGGAGCAATGACGATGGATAATTTTGAGATGACAAACACGGATCCGATCCGTAAAGGGGCCTGGATTCAGACCTTCACCGGTCGTCAGTTCTGGCCACAGGATGCCAGGAAAAACGACATAAACATTCGCGATATTGCGCACTCTTTGTCGATGAAATGCCGCTTTAATGGCCATTGCCGGGCATTCTACTCGGTGGCAGAGCATTCGGTTCACGTCTCCAGGATCGTGGCCCCGGAGTTTGCACTGTGGGGACTGCTGCACGATGCAGCAGAGTCGTACATCTCCGACGTGCCCAGGCCGATCAAAAGCAATCTGTTTGTGTTGGATGCCAGTGCGCCGGAGGGACAAAGACTGGGCTTTTTCCGTGCGCTGGAGGGGAAACTCATCGATGTGATCGCTGGTCATTTCCGGCTGCCTGTTCGCTTGGAGGGGAATATTACGGCAGAAGTCCGTGCTGCCGACGAGATCATGCTGGCTACCGAGAAGGCGTTTTTGATGGCAAAGGAGCCGGCCCCCTGGGATGCACTTCCAGACCCTCTCGATCGTTCGATCATCAAATGCTGGACACCTGGGGTGGCTGAACGTGAATTCTTAGCCAGATTCAAAGAGCTTATGTCAGGTGATGATGTATTCTGATGGGCCGAGCAGGCTACGGCCTTGTTTGGCCAGGGTGATGGGCATGGCATCCTGGTTGTGGCAAGGGACGATCATCGGTTGAACTGGGTGGAACAGGAAATGGTACGCCAGCTTGGGGAGAAACTTTATGGGCGGGGTCGAGGGAAAAAACGGCGTGGATGATCGCGGCACTTGGACTGCCAAAATGGTGGCCGATCGGTTGGAGGAGGCGGCCAGGATATTGAGAAGGCTCCGCGTCACCGGATTGAAGCCAAGCGGGTATGGCAATACCTGGCCGGAAATCGTCTATCACGAGCTGGAAATTTCGGACTGGTGCGATGTGGAAGTGCGCCTCGGGCCTCCGAATCCCGAAGAGGTCACCCGAATGGATGAGGCGTTGGAGTGGCTTCGGTTGCTTGAAAAGGATCAGGTGCATCTGGTGTGGATGCATGCCGAGGGAGTGCCGCGCAAGAAGATCTACGCGACACTGGGGCTGAGCAAAAATCAAGCGTGGAAAATGTGGAATAAATCCCTGGAGATTATTGCCGTGTCCCTGAATGTCAGGCAAAAAAGGATTCTTGGCACGATGAGTATGCAGGAGAAATTTGCGCTTGAGTATCAGCGGACCGGCAATGCCAGTGCAGCATATCGGGTGGTGTTTCCGTGCGGAGGATTGTCCAACGATGTCATCCATGACAGATCCCGTCGGCTTGCGAGAAAAATCAACACCGCCGGTAATTTTTCCGACAAATCATCACATACCGGCGAAAACCGGCGCAAGTTAACAATAAAAACCGGCGAAAACCGGCGCATATTACCGAAAGCAATCAGCACAAACGTTTGATTTATTTGAAGTCGACAAAAAAGATGTTGCAACAACATGTTGCAACAATTTTGATCGGGACAAAATTGACAAAAATCGCTATGATTTTTGCTACCGTTGGAAAAGTTTCACCCGCTCAGGACAACCTGTAGCGGGTTTTTTGTTGCGGGTGAGCGTGAGCACGGCCTGAGGTTGGACTGGGGATGCCACTGAGCAGTGGCTGAGGGGTGGGTAATGTCAAACAATATTCATGCCAAGCAATGCCTGGTTCCCTCCTGGCTCTCTGGGGTCGCGGGTGATTCGGACCTCGTTCATTGGCTAGCGTCAAACGAAAATCCGGGTTACATCTTCGGATTTTCCTGAAATTCCGGTGTCGTGTAATTTTCTGAAATCAATATAAAAATTTCCAGGTTTCTGGTTACATCCGAGTTACATTTTTAGGATTTTTCAGTCATGGGAATGAACGTTGCGGAATATGCCAGGCATCGTGGCGTATCCCACGTTGCAGTACTGAAAGCGATCAAGTCCGGTCGGATCAAAAAAGAGGCGGACGGCAAAATCAACCCAACGAAAGCGGACAAGGAGTGGGAGGAAAATACCGATCCATCACGACAGCGCGCCCGTCCGGTTTCCACTGTTTCCCCGGCACCCAAAAGTGAACCACTGGGCACCGCAGTGCCTGCGGTACCGAAGGCTGTTCAGCCCGCAGCTGATCCGGTGATCAAATCTGTGAAAATGATGCCGACTTACGCGGAAAACAAGGCGGCACACGAGTTTTACAAGGCCCAGGCGGCCAGACTTGCGTTCGAAAAGATGAGGAAGAACCTGGTCGATCGCAAGACAGTAGACGACGAGATTTTTGCCGAAAACCGCCGTGTTCGGGATCGGCTACAGAACATTCCTGGTCGGGTGGCACCGATTGTGGCGGCCATAACCGATACCAGGCAGATTGAGCAGGTACTGTCGAAAGAGATTTATGAGGCACTGATGGAATTATCATGATGGAAGAGAATTTAGCTTTACCCAGGCTTGAAGTGGTGATGGTCAAGGAAATCCTCATTTGGCCCATTGATCGGTTGATTCCATTCATCGGCAACGCTCGGACCCATACCGATGCTCAGGTTGCCCAGGTGGCTGCGTCGATTAAGGAATTTGGGTTTAATAACCCGTTCCTGGTGGATGTTGGCGCGGGGATCATTTCAGGCCATTGCCGACTTATGGCAGCGCAGAAACTCGGTTTGGCCGAGGTGCCGGTAATAGTGCTTGATCACCTGACTGATGCGCAGCGCAGGGCCTACATATTGGCGGACAATCGACTGGCCGAGGATGCGGGTTGGGATTTCGACATTCTGGCCAGCCAATGGTCGATTCTGGAAGAAGACGGATTTGACACGAGCGTGATCGGGTTCAGTGCAGATGAAGTTGCTGCGTTCATGGATGGGTACAATCAGGATGAAAGTGAGGATTGCGATACCCAGGATAGCCCAGACGAGGAAAGTGTTCCCCAGCCACCCGTCAATCCGGTTACTTGTCCTGGCGACCTGTGGGTACTGGGTGAACACCGCCTTCTGTGCGGTGATAGTACCAAGGCAGAGGATGTCATTCGTCTGATGAAGGGTGAACGGGCCATCCTGTTTGCGACCGATCCCCCCTATCTGGTGGACTACACCGGCGGCAATCATCCGCCATCCAAGGTAAACCCCGTCACCGGCAAGAGACGTGGTGGCGGCAAGGACTGGACCGACACCTACGGCAAAACCTGGGACGACGCTGATCAGGGGCCGGAGTTGTACCAGGGGTACATGCGGCAGGCCATCGACCATGCCATCACGGATCATGCGGCGTGGTATTGTTGGCACGCTTCAAAACGGCAGGCCATGGTGGAGGCGGTCTGGGAGGAGGTGGGAGCATTTGTTCACCAGACCATCATCTGGAACAAGAACAACCCTATTCTTTCCCGAAACCACTACCTGTGGAAGCATGAGCCCTGCTTTTTTGGCTGGATGCGTGGCAACCGTCCGCCAAGGCTGGAAGGTTCGGACAATTGCACAACCGTTTGGGACTTGAAATCGCTGGCCGGAGATGAACGCCCGGAGCATCCCACGCCCAAGCCACTGGAGTGCTTCGGCATCCCCATGCGTCAGCATGTGGAAAAGGGTGGGCTGTGCTACGAGCCTTTCTCCGGAAGCGGCAGTCAGATCATGGCCGGGGAGGCCAATCACCGCCGGGTGTATGCCATGGAAATCAGCCCGGTCTATGTCGATGTGGCGGTGCAGCGGTTCATCCAAGCCACAGGGAAGATCGTCTACCTGGACGGATCCGGTGGTAAAACCTTTGCGGAGGTGGCCACTGAACGGGGTATTGCCTTGGAGTAGCTTGTTGGACCCAACTCAGGGGTTCCAGGTACGAATATCGCCCGGCCAAGGAACTTGAGCCGGTTTTTTTGTTGGATTTTTCAGAGCCACTGTCGGCCATGACGGTGGCTTTTTAATCGTGTGCCAGGATGACAGACAAATTGCTGCCGGAAATCACAAAGCCAAAGTTCTGACCAGACTGGTTCAACGGGCTACTTAGGGGAAAACCACCATGGGAATTGATCCAAAACAACTTCGTGAGCTTGTCATCCGCCCAACGCTCCAACGGCTTGAACTCTGGAGCCAGGCTGCAGAGGAACTGGTTCTTGGTACGGCGATTCAGGAGTCCGGCCTGCGCTACCTGCAGCAGTTGGGTGGGGGACCGGCGCGTGGTTTGTGGCAAATGGAAAAACCCACACACGATGACATCTGGCAGAATTTTTTGCATGGGCGCGCCAAGTTGGGGCTCAGCATTCTGGGACCGTATGTCAAACCGGACCATGCCCGGTTGGGGTGGGATCTGGCCTATGCCTGTGCGATGTGCCGCGTCCATTATTTGAGGTGCCCTACTGCATTACCCAATGCCGGAGATCTGGACGCGCAGGCCGCCTACTGGAAAAGATGGTACAACACGCCGCTCGGGAAAGGTACCGCAGAAAAGTATGTCTCCAACTGGCATCAAACCACGGGCAAGGCCTGATGTAAACGGCCGGGAGACGCTGAGATGAACCCGCTTGAATATGTTGCCACGATTGCGCCGACGATCAGCAAGGCACTGACCAATCCTGCCGGATTTGCGGGTGAGCTGGCAATCAGAGCCATCCAGAAAGTTTTCGATGTATCAAGTAGCGAAATACCAGGAGTGCTGGAGCAGGCAACAGTAAACCCGGAGGTCAGGGCCAGAATCCTGGAGGCCGAGCGGCTACTCAAGGCAGAGGTTATGGAACACACCCGGGCTTTACGATCTCTTGATATCGAAGAATATAAAATACAAACGGCCGAGTTAGCCAATGTCCGCAAGATGATCATGGCAACCCATGATCGGACATCGGAACGGTTGGCGTATCTGGCCTGGGGGGGACTTATGATTGTCACCGGGATCTTGCTTTGGATGGGTATCCCAACGGATCCCACCGCCGTTGCAATCGTGACTACCATAATCAACCAAGCGTTTTCCCTGGCAAAAGATTCGTTTGCTGTCTTTACTGGGGCAAGCCCGCCATCCCAATCTCAACCAGGGAAGGATCATCAGAATGGCAGACGAAAATAGAGATTTGTCGCGGATCTTTATGTTGGAAGTTCAGCATCGAGGGCTACAGCAAGAGCTGGAGATGATCAAAGGAGTTATGCAAGGCATTGCTCAGGGCGAACAGGCCAGACTGGATGAGATCCGTCGTCATGCAGGACAAATAGACGCTATTAACGGCAGGCTTGCATCAATTGAGAATAGGTTTGCTGAAATGTCATTCAAGTGTAATGACATGTCTGTTCATTTTGAAGCACTTGGAGAACAAATTGGCAAACTTAATGTGCTTGTAACAACCCTTACCAGCAAAATGGAAATAGCCGAGAAAGCCGCAGAAACAAAAAAAGAGATTGACGCGGAGAAAAAATCGTATCGATTGGCTGTAAAGATTGGACTCCTCGGAGTGATCGGTGGACTATTATCTGGAATCATTCCAGTATTTGGTCAATTCATTGATTGGGCCAAGAATTTGTGGAAATAATGGCAATACAAAATGTTCAGCATTCAATTCGATTCGTCTGTTATAAATGGGGTATTCAGTAGCCTGCAAGGACAGATTCCATTTGCCACATCATTGGCTCTGAACCGCACTGCGCAGGTGGTGAAGGAGGAGTTGAAGCGGGATATGAGGTCTGTTTTCGACCGTCCTACCCCGTTTGTCATGGAGAGTCTGCGCATCATCCCTTCCGACAAGAGGCGTCTGGAGGCGAAGGTGTGGTTCAAAAACCCGCCCAAACTGAGAGACAAAGAGCATTACTTGGCACCGCAGGTTTATGGCGGTAGTCGTTCGTTCAAGGGGGCAGAGCGTTTGTTGCAGATGACCGGCCACTTGCCGCAGGGGTGGTTTGCAGTGCCCGGACCTGCTGCGCGTTTGGATGGCTATGGCAACATGAGTCGTGGTCAGATCGTTCAGATCCTGTCGGCATTGAGGTCGTTGCCATCGGGGATTGGCAATCGGCCATTGCAGTATGGCACGACCCGGGGCAGTCGGGCCCCACGCAATATGCCGAACTTTGTGGTCATTCAGCCTGGACGGGGCAGTACGCTCAAGCCAGGTGTTTGGCTGAGGGGTCCGAACCGATCGATCAATCTGGTGTTGGCGTTTGTGTCGGGTGTTTCGTACCGAAAGCGGTTTGATTTTTTTGAGACCGCTCAGCGTGTGACGGAGAGGGAACTGGCGCGACAATTTGATCAGGCATTCAAGGATGCGCGTGCCACGTCTTGGCACAGGGCAGCTGCTTGATACAGGCATCGGGGAGTGCGGGATGATTAAGCAGGCCGATCAGACACAACCGGCCATCAACTCGTTTGAGCGGTTTTTTTCATTATATTATAAATATCTTATGAATATTTCCTCCCACGTGGCAGCAGCTCGCGCAGGTCGCAGACCGACGCCCAGGACGACAGTCTCTGAATGGGCAGATGCAAACAGGATGTTATCGACCGTTTCCGCAAAAGAGCCCGGGCGGTGGAAAACGAGTCGGACTCCGTATCTCAGGGAGGTGATGGATTGCTTGTCCGAGTCGTCACCACATCAGGTTGTGGTGGCCATGATGGCATCGCAAGTGGGGAAAACCGAAGCAGGGCTGAATTGGATTGGGAGTATCATTCACCTGACTCCCGGTCCGATTCTGATGGTCCAGCCGACGCTTGGAACGGCGAAGACCTACTCAAAGCAACGGCTTGCTCCGATGGTTGATGCAAGCCCTGTCTTGAGGGGGTTGGTGTTGGATCCCAGGAGCAGAGATAGCGGCAACACGATGCTGCTCAAGGAGTTTCGTGGAGGACTGCTGTGTATTGTGGGATCAAACTCCAGCGCAGCACTATCCAGTATGCCGATTCGATTTCTTTTTTGTGACGAGGTCGACAGGTTCGAGGGTGATATTGATGACCAGGGCGACCCGGTCGGGCTTGCAATGCGCCGCACGAATACGTACGGGAACAACAAAAAAGTGTTCCTGACGTCAACTCCAACGATAAAGGGCTTTTCCAGGATCGAGAAGGCGTTTTTGGAGAGCGATCAACGCTACTACTGGGTGCCCTGTCCGCACTGCAATGAAAAGCAAATTTTGGAATGGGCGCAGATTCTGTGGCCGGATGGACAACCGGAATTGGCCTGTTATTCATGCATCCATTGCAAAAAGGAAATTGCCGAATTTCACAAGACGTGGATGCTGCAAAACGGCGAATGGGTAGCCAGCGCACCCGGGCCGAATAAACCGGCTGGATTTCACCTGAACGGGCTTTATTGCCCGTTGGGATGGAATTCATGGGGTAGCATCGCCATTGAGTTTTTAAAAAAGAAGGGTGACCCCTTTCAGTTGAAAGAGTGGACAAATACTGTCCTGGCACAGACGTGGGAAGAGCAGTCAGAAAAATTGGATGGTGCAGGGTTGATACAGCGGCGTGAGAATTTCGGCTTGAACCTGCCGGAAGGGATTGTCTGCATTACTGCTGGGGTTGATGTCCAGGACGATCGTTTGGAGATGGAGATTGTTGGTTGGGGACGCAATGAGGAGTCATGGTCACTCGATCACATCAAGATTTACGGGGATCCAACCAGTCCACCGGTCTGGCAGGATCTTGACCTGTTGATCCAGAGACAGTTTCCGCACTCGAGGGAATTGCCTGATCTGCGTATCCGGGCGGTGGCCATTGACTCGGGACATCACACATCGATCGTCTACGCTTTCTGCAAGGCACGCAACAAGTTGCGCGTCTGGCCGGTAAAAGGATTTGCTGGTCCTGGACGATTGATATGGCCAAAGGCAGGCAGATCAAACAATAAAGAGCGCGTGACGATGTTTTCCATCGGCGTCGATACCGCCAAAGATGCCATCTATAAGAGGCTGAGCATCACAAATCCTGGTCCCGGATACTGCCATTTTCCCCAGGACCGGGATGCCGAGTGGTTTGTCCAGTTGACGTCAGAGAAAGTCAGAACCAGGTACGTCAAAGGGCGGAAAATCCGGGAGTGGTACAAAAAAGACGGTGATCGTAACGAGGCATTGGACTGCCGGGTCTATGCCATGGCGGCATTGTATGGGCTGATGTCCATGGGTCTCCAGTTGGACAGAGAGGCCGACCAGCGCGAGCAATATCCGTTAAAAAATACAAAGGGAATGGACGCTGGTGTCGTGGTGCCACGGGAGAGGGTTGCACCTGTGCCAGCCACTGCGCCAGCGGAACCGCAACAACCAGACAACAAACCATCCTGGCTGGGCAGTATGCGCGCAAGGTGGGCAGAGAGGCAACGATGAGCTTTACCCAGGCAGAATTGGATGCGTTGAAGGAGGCCTATGCCGCCGGAGCTTTGCGCGTGACCCACGAAGGGAAGACGGTCGAATACGGCTCCGAGTCGGATCTGCTGCGCCGGATACGAGTGGTGGAAAAAGATCTGGCCCAATCGTCCGGCAGGGCTCGCCATGGCACCGTCTATTGCAGCTTTTCTCGAGGGTGACCTGATGGCGACATGGCTGGAAAATGCTTTTGATCGCGTTATTGGATTGGTCGCGCCCCGAACAGCCCTGAAACATGCAAGCACGCGCAATGCGCTGCAGATGCTTCGGCGAAGCTATGAGGGTGCCAAGACCGGACGGTTTACCGATGGGTGGATCACCGCTGGCACTGATGCTGATTCAGAGATCTCTCTGGCGACCGTAAAATTACGCGATCGGGCCAGGGATTTGGTGCGCAACAATCCGTATGCGGCAAAAACCGTGATGACGCACGCATCAAGTTTGATTGGATCGGGCATAAGTCCTCAGATTAAAGCCAGAACAAAAAAGCAGGACGACCTTGTAAGCGACCTGTGGAACAGCTTTGTCGATGAGTGTGACGCGGATGGCCGCACCAATTTTTACGGACTGCAGACCCTGTCGTCGCGCAGCATGGTGGAATCTGGAGAGTGCCTTATCCAACTCTTGCCTCGCCCTACATCGCTTGGGTTGAAGGTGCCATTGCAGTTGCGGGTGTTGGAAATTGATCACCTGGACACCAGCGTCAATAAAGAGTTGCCCGGTGGCGGGTATATCCAGCAGGGTATTGAATTCAATGCGATGGGAATCCGGGAGGCCTATTACCTTTTTGATCGGCATCCCGGTTCCGGGTTGCGCCTCACATCGGTCCCCAAGAGCAACCGTATTCCGGCAACTGAAATTTTACATTTGTTTGAAAGATTGCGTCCAGGTCAAACCCGTGGCGTCTCCTGGTTTGCACCGGCTTTGATGCGCATCCGGGACATGGACGATTATGACCTGGCAGAACTGACACGCAAAAGGCTGGAGGCGTGTTATGTGGCCTTCATCACGGGTGGCGACCCGGGAGAGTATACTGGCAGTGAGATGGCGACGAGTCTGCTTGCCAAAAACAAGCCGATCAAAAATATGGAACCAGGCATGGTGGAGTATTTGGAGCCGGGGTCGGATGTAAAATTTGGGCAACCGTCAAATGTGACGGGTTATGCTGAGTATGCCAGTCTGCACCATCACGCGATGGCGGCAGGGATGGGGTTGACGTATGAACTGCTCACAGGAGACCTCTCCAAAGTCAATTATTCCTCTATCCGGGCCGGCATGCTTGAGTTTCGTCGTCGGACGGATGCCTTGCAAAAGCAAGTTTTCATTCCCCAGGTTTGCCAACCGATTTGGCGGCGTTTTTTGCTGACCGCTCAGGCGGCCGGTTTGGTTGGCACGTTTCCAATCCGTTTGCAGTGGACGCCACCGCGTTTTGAAGCTGTAGATCCGATCAAGGATTTGACGGCGGAAATTCTTGCTGTCCGGGCCGGGTTGATGTCTCCGCAAACCGCCATCGCTCGTCAGGGGTTTGATCCAGACAATGTTGCTGCTGACTTTGCTGCAATGTACGAGATTTGGGACAACTTGAAGATCATCACGGATATGGATGCCAGAAAAACCACCAAAACTGGTCAACAAAAATTGATGGAGACAGCCAATGCCGCAACCGCTGTATAAACAAATCGACCTGCCGATGCAGGTACGGTCGGCCAATTTTGTCCCGGGAACGGTGAACGGGGAAGAGCGCACCGTTGAGATGGTCTGGTCTACGGGTGCACCAGTGCGCAGGACCAATTGGATGACCGGCAAGCAGTATGACGAGAGTCTCTCCGTAGACCCTGCGCATGTGGACCTCTCCCGACTGAACAGCGGGGCACCCCTGTTGAACAGCCATGATGCATCTTCCTTGGATAGCATCCTGGGTGTAGTGGAAAAGGCCTGGATTGCCAACGGGGAAGGCCGTGCCGTGGTGCGCTTTTCCAGTCGTGATGCGGTGGCTCCCACCTTCAAGGATATCCAGGAGGGCATCCTGCGCAATGTCTCGGTGGGCTACAGGGTGCGCAAATATGAGATTACCGAGGAGGCTGGAAAAGTGCCGCAGTGGCGGGCGGTGGACTGGCTGCCCATGGAGTTATCCGCTGTGCCGATTGGTGCCGACCCCGGTGCAGGCTTTCGTTCCACCAAACCGACCAAACACACCTGTCAATTGATTCATACCAGAGGAGTTGATGAAATGCCTGACCCCGTAAAAACTGATGTGGCGACCGAGCCGGTCGCTGAGGCGGCCAGCCGGGCGATGCCGCCCACAGGAGCCGAGGTGCCAAGCCCTCAGGAGGGTGTGACACAACCCCAGGGAGAAATCCGGTCTTCCCGTGCGCCTGCATCCACCCATAACTCTTTCGTTGATACGGAAGCCATGACCAGACAGGCGATTATTGCCGAGCGGCAACGGACTGCGGAGATCTATGGTGCCCAGGAAAAGCTGAAAATTGACCGCTCTTTTGCTGACCAGTTGGTGAACGGCGGCGTCAGCCTGGACGAAGCCCGCCGGAGCCTCATTGATGAGGCGGCCAAACGCTCCAGTGCAGGCGAAGTTCGCAACAGCCATATTGTATTGGCTGGCCAGCGGGATGATCGGACCACGCGCCGGGAAGCGGTGGCGAATGCATTGCTGCATCGTTTTTCGCCTGGCGCATACCCACTTTCCGAACAGGGTCGCGAATACCGGTCGATGTCTCTGCTCGAGCTGTCCAAGGAGTTTGCCGGGCATGATGGACGTGGTGTCCGCGGGTACACGCGAGATGAGGTTGTCACCCGCTCTTTCCACACCGAGTCCGATTTCCCGAATATTCTGGCCAACGTGGCCAACAAGACTCTGCGGGATGCGTATCAGGCGACGCAACGGACATTTTTGCCGTTTTGTCGGCAGGTGAACGCGACCGACTTCAAGCTGATGACCCGTGTGCAGTTGGGGGAGGCACCCTCGTTGCAGAAAGTCGGGGAAAACGGCGAGTACACCCGCGGGACGCTTGGGGAGGGCAAGGAATCGTATCGAATCGAAACCTTTGGCAAGATCATTGCCATCTCCCGCCAGGTCATCATCAACGATGACCTGAACGCCTTGACCCGCATCCCGCAGTTGTTCGGGGTGGCGGCGGCCAATCTGGAGAGTGATGTGGTATGGGGTATCATCAACGCCAATCCGAACATGGGTGATGGCATTGCGCTGTTCCATGCCAGTCACAAAAACATGGCAGCGACGGGTGCGGTGATCTCTGTTGCCAGTCTCGGGTTGGGTCGCAAAATCATGGCGACTCAGACAGGGGTGGATGGGAAGACGGTCATCAATGTCCGTCCATCCTTCATCATCGTCCCGGCCGCCTTGGAGGTGACCGCCGAGCAGCTTCTGGCGGTAAACATGGTGCCGGCCAAATCCACCGACGTGGTGCCGCAGTCACTGCGCACCTTGACGGTGATCGCCGAACCGCGTCTGGATGCTGCCGCCAATGGCGACAAGGCGTGGTACATGTCGGCCAACCCCGGCCAGATCGACACCATCGAATATGCCTACCTGGAAGGCCAGAACGGGGTCTACATCGAAAACCGTACAGGCTTTGATGTGGATGGGGTGGAGATCAAGGCCCGGCTGGACTTCGGGGCCAAGGCCATCGACTGGCGCGGCCTGTACAAAAATCCCGGTGCGTAAATTCATATCACCCATAATCTGCAACAACAGTAAGATTTTAAAGGAAAAGCCATGAAAAATTGGATTCAACAGGGCAACAGTGTTCCGATGGTCTCTCCTGTGGCCGTGAGTAGCGGCGATGGAGTGTTGATCGGTGACCTTTTCGGGGTGGCCAGCTCCGCTGCCGCTATTGGGGAAACCGTGCAACTGTTTGTCACCGGGGTGGTGGATCTGCCCAAGGCGGCGGTGTCCATTACCCAGGGGGCCAAGGTCTATTGGGATGATACGGCCAAAAACGTCACCACAACCTCTGCTGGTAACACTCTGATCGGCTGCGCCATTGTGGCCGCTGCTGTCGGGGATGCCATTGTTCAGATACGGCTGAATGGGACTGTCGCGTGAACAGATGGGAAACCCTGGCCAATCTGGCAAACCAGTCATGCCTGGGTATTTTTGGTTCGACAGTCTCCTATCGTCCTGCACTGCGCAACCATCCTGAGTTGGCAGAGGCGTTGTTCACTGTCGTCGGCATTTTCACGGAAAAAAACATCCATATCACGCTCATGGGTGCCGGTACCAATGGCCTTGACACCATTGTGCCGCAACCGACGCTGGAACTGCGCTTGTCGGATCTGACCTTTCTGCCCCTGGTCGGGGATGAGGTGACCGTGGATGGCCTTCTCTACAAAGTCGTGGAGGTTCAGCCGGATGGCAGAGGGATGGTGTTGTTGACGCTTGCCAGGAAGCAGGAGCTTTCGTAGGCATTTGCGGTCAATATTTATGTAACTTTTTTCCCGCCTTGGCGGGTTTTTTTGTGCCATGAGGTGTTTGACATGTCTCACCCACATGCGGTTGTACCATCTATCGTTCAGCAAAACACCGACGGTCTTATCTTCAATCTGGATTACGACACCGGTGGTAATTTGACGTTTATCGGATATGCACCGCCAGGTTCACGTGACACAGATGCCGCTTGGCAAATCCAACGTCTGAATTGGGTCAACGGAAAACTCACGTCGGGTCGATATGCAGGCATGGCTGAGTTCAATCAGTCGTGGGCAGACCGCAATAATCTTTTGTACACCTGAATCAACCACCTCTGGAGCCATTTCGATGAACATTATCGATACCATTCTATCGGCCAATGCCTCTGGCATTTTGCCAACGGAATCTCCATCCACAAGAGAGTTTATCGCGGCAGAGCAAGTCGGGGATGGACGTGTTGTCACCACCAACAGCCAGGGTGAGGTTTACCATGCCGACAATACCAATCCTGCCCATGCCGGGCGGATGTTCGGTTTGACCTTGGGCAGTGCAGCTGCCGGGTCCATGGTCAAAGTATTTTTTGCTGGCCTGCTGGAAGATTCATCGTGGCAGTGGAATCCAAACAAACCACAGCTCTTTTTGTCAACCAACGGTGTTCTTACCCAAACCATTCCCACCACAGGATTTTCCTGTGTGGTGGGATATTGCGTGTCTGCAACAAAACTGTTTGTGGACATTCAGCCACCAACCATCCTTTCACCCTAAAAAAATCAAGGAGTCGCTTTCATGCC
>PEAG01000076.1 GCA_002753505.1 Magnetococcales bacterium HCHbin5
CCCGGACCCCTGCAATCGTTTTAAAAGATTAGAAACCGTGACGGTCCCCGGACCCCTGCAATCGTTTTAAAAGATTAGAAACCGTGACGGTCCCCGGACCCCTGCAATCGTTTTAAAAGATTAGAAACCGTGACGGTCCCCGGACCCCTGCAATCGTTTTAAAAGATGCATGGGTATAGCCATCATATCAACTCACGCTACAACCAGCTCCGAATCGCTTCCAACAAACCACTTTTGGTAATCGGCTTGGTCACATGCATGTTGCAACCCGCCTCTGTGGTCTGCAACATGTCTTCTCGCATCGCATGGGCCGTCAAGGCAATGATCGGGGTCGGCAAACGACCCATGCTGCTCTCCCAGGCCCGGATCTGCCGGGTGGCCTCGAACCCATCCATCACCGGCATCTGTATATCCATCAACACCACATCAAAATGGCCCTCCTTGAATTTGTGCAGCGACTCCTCCCCATTGACCGCCTCTACCAGATCATAACCACTCCGTTTCAGAAAAGCCCGCACCAGCAGACGATTGTCATCGGCATCATCCACCAGCAGTATGGTCGCAGCCCGCTTTTCCTCCTGGGGCAGAGAAACAGGTTGCGCCGAAACAACCTCCGCCACCCCCGGCAACTCTTTGGAACGGGGCAAGGGCAACCGCAACCGGAACAGGGTGCCCCGATCGAGTTGACTCTCCAACTCTATCTCACCCTCCATCTGCCTGACCAACTGCTTGCAAATGGTCAACCCCAAACCGGTCCCCCCAAACCGGCGACTGATGGACATTTCCGCCTGGATAAAGGGTTGAAAAATGGTCGCTTGCATCTCCGGCGCGATGCCAATACCGCTGTCCTCCACCTCCAGCACAACCTCTCCGGCCTCCCCCTGACCCACCCGGACCGACACCCCCCCTGCCGACGTGAATTTGATGGCATTGCTGAGCAGATTGAGCAACAGCTGTCGCAACCGCTGCGGATCCCCCACATATTGCCTGGGCATCTCCGCTGCCATCTGATAATCCAAAGCCAACCCCTTGTCGATCGCCCGCAATTGCATCATGGCCACGGTCTCGGTCACCAGATCCGCCAGATCAAATGTGATCTGTTCCAACACCATTTGCCCCGCTTCAATTTTAGACAGATCCAGAATGTCATTGATCAAAGCCATCAAAGTGTCGCCGGCCTGCTTCATGACCCGCAGATAGTGGTGCCCCTCCCGATCCAGACTGTGATTGTCCAGCAACAGATCACAGATGCCGACAATCGCATTCATCGGGGTGCGGATCTCATGGCTCATCCGGGCCAAAAACTGGCTCTTGGCCTGATTGGCCGCCTCTGCCGCTGCCACCGCCTCCCGCAAACTTTTTTCCGTCTGCTGCCGCCCGGTGATGTCACGGATCACCGCTGCAAAACGACGCCGACCGTTTTCCATCCAGACAGCCACCGCCATCTCCATGGGAAACAGGCTGCCATCGGCGCGTCGCCCCAACAGCTCCCGGGTGGAAACCGCAGGCACCGGCTGCACACCCTCCTGAAACCGCTCAAACTGCTCCAGATAATCCGCCTGGTACTGTTCCGGCACCAGCAAAGAGAGGGGTTGCCCCACCGCCTCCTGGCCTCCATGGCCAAACATGAGGTGCGCGCCTTCATTCCAGAAGGTGATGCGCTGGCTGTGGTCTGCCGCAATGATGGCATCCCATACCGAATCGGTAATGGAGCGCAACTCCGCCTCCCGCGCCTGCAGACGCGCCAGCGTATTGCGATGCTCGCCGAACTCCAGCGTCAGTTTCTGGTTGGTCTGCTCCAGAACATGATAGGATTCCTGCAGGGAGGCCAACATCTGCTGGCGTTCGGAAATATCCCGCAAATAGGCGGTAAAAAACACAAAATCCTGGTCATCCACCACCGTGATGCTCAGGTCCACCGGCAGACGGTTGCCACGGGCATTCACGGCCACCTGTTCCACCGTCTGATTGATCACCCGTGCCGTGCCGGTGGCCAAATAGCGGGCCATGCCCGCCTTGTGTTGTTGCCGCCACTCCGGGGGAATGATGGTGTCGGCGATGTCCCGGCCCATGACTTCGTTTTTGGAAAAGCCAAAAATTTTCTCCGCTGCCGGGTTGAACTCCAGGATATGGCCTTTGGAATCGATGGAGACGATGGCATCCATCGCTGTGTCCAGGATGGCGCGGAGCCGTTTTTCGTTGCGCCGCAGTTGGACGGTGGCTGTTTCCAGCCGCTCTTCCAGCCGCTGCAACAGGCCATACAGAAAGAGCAGCAGCAACGCCGTGGCCAACGTGATCACGGAAAGGGTGGTCAAAAAGTGGGTGCGGGTGGCCTCCTCGACCCGGGCATCCGATTTGGCGATACCCAGCCAGGCCACCAGCTCCCCCGACACGGACGAGACGGGTATAAAGAGGTAGAGCTGGTGATCGGTTAAAAAGTGCGGCGGCACGGCGGGCTGAAATCCCCCCTGTTGCAGCGTTCGCACCCAGACCTCGGACAGTCCCTGCTCCCCCTCGTCGATCCAGACCAGATCGGCAAACTGATCCCACTGCCCCGACCGCCCCAGCATGGTCATCCCCTGCTGCCAGCGGGCTTGATTCAGCCATTTTTTATAAACAAAAACATGAGCCTCCACATCCGCCGTCCGGCGAATCAGGTTGATCAGATGTGTGATCTCGGTACCCAATTCCAGATAGCCGACAATGTCTCCTCCCATCCGCCAGGGAACGACCACCCGCAGCGTCAGGGTGCCCAATGGTCCCAACTCCAGCCCGGAGGCCGTCGCACCGGTTGCCATCGCCTGGCGCATGGTCTGCCGCTCCAAGTGGTCACCAAAGCGATCGGGTTGATGCATGCGCAAGACGACAACACCGTCCGGGTCGACAAAATAGAAATGGCTGATGCTGTTTTCCCCCATTTGCCGGTAGATCTCTGCACTCTCCTGCTGCAATGCAGCCCGCTCCCGCCTGAGAAAGACCTCCTGCAGGGCGCGGTCCCGAACAATCACGCCCAACAACCCCGCCATCTCCTCCGTGTGGGACTGTAACAGGTGGTTCAACAGTTGTTCCACCCCCTGTCGGGTCTGAAAGACGGACTCTTCCTCGTGTACCTCGTGCAGGCTGTGTACTGATACAATGAATACCGACGACAAAACAAACAGCATCCCGGCAAAAGCGGCCAAAATGGGGCCTCGGATGCGATAGCTCTCCTGGTGGCTGAAAAAAAAGCGGGATAGTGTATTGATCATAAGAGTTTATAGCGCATAGATACTGTTTATATATCAATAAAACACCATGCTCTCATGCTAGCATAGAGTACCAACAATGGCACTGGCCTAATATATTTTTTTATGTCACATCAGATAACAATATAGAAGGTTAACGCGGCATTATAATTAATATAATTAATACCGGAAACAGACGGGGCAAAGCTTGCGGGAGGTGCCTTTTTAACCTTTCAAAACGCTTGCAGGGGTCTGGGGGGGCGTGACGCTCCCCAGACCCCTGCAAGCGTTTACAGGATAACAAAAGGCAACAACTCCTTGCGCAACCGACCGGCAACGGGTGCGGGCAACGAAACTGTCAGCACTATTTTTTCTTCCGACTCCTGCCGCTCCAGTACCAACCCTTCACGACACAGACGCGCCAGCAACGCCCCCGCTGTTGCGGGCAGGGCCAGTCGGTAGCATGGGCTGTTGCGATTGGCCTCCTCCTCCAGGGCTGCCAACAAAGCCGGCATTCCCTCTCCCGTACGGGCAGAGATCAGGTGGGAGTGGGGGCGTGACAGCAGGCGATCCAGCAGACCGGGGGTTGTCACCTGATCGGTTTTGTTGAACAGGGTCAGCATGGGCCATTGGGCAACCGTCTGACCTCGCTCCCGCAACAACTCCCGCAGCACCTCCAACACCGCCGCTTCCTGCTCTGGCCACTCCGGGTCTGACAGGTCCACGACGTGCAGCAGCAGATCCGCCTCCAACACCTCCTCCAGGGTGGCGCGAAAGGCGGCCACCAGTTGGTGGGGCAGGTCACGGATAAAGCCCACCGTATCCCCCAGGATGATCCGCCCCCCTCCGGGCAGTATCACCTGCCGCAGGGTGGGGTCCAGGGTGGCAAACAGGCGATCCACCGCCTCCACGCTGGCTCCGGAGAGTCGATTGAACAGGGTCGATTTTCCCGCATTGGTATAGCCGACCAGTGCAACCGTGAACAGTGGCACTTCGCGGCGGGATTGCCGTTGCAGGGTGCGGGTCCGTTCCACCTGTTCCAGCATTTTTTTCAAGGCGTGTACACGATCTCGCAGCAGGCGGCGATCGACCTCGATTTGGGTTTCGCCCGGTCCTCCCCGCATGCCAAAACCGCCTCGTTGTCGTTCCAGGTGGGTCCAGGAGCGTACCAGGCGGGATTGCTGGTAGAGCAGGGAGGCCAATTCCACCTGCAGGCGGCCCTCCCGGGTGCGGGCGCGGGCGGCAAAGATCTCCAAAATCAAGCCGGTTCGGTCCACCACCTTGCTGTTCAACCGCAGTTCCAGGTTGCGTTGCTGGACGGCCGTCAATGGGTTGTTGAAGACCACCACCGCCACGTCCAGCTCTTTCAGTTCTGCTGCCAGCTCCTCCACCGTGCCGGTACCCAGGTAGGTGGACGGCAAAACCCGGCGGTCCGAAAGCAGGCGACTGCCCACCACCTCCAATCCCGCTCCACGTGCCAGGTGGTTCAACTCGGCCGCCAGCAGTTCGGCGTAGGCCCGGTCACGACGGGGTGGGATCATCTGTATCAAAAAGCCCCGATCCGGTGGGGTTTGGGTATCCAGCAACCGTTTGGTTGTCACGCTCTGTTGGCCTTTTTTGACGGAAAATAGTGTTGGGTTCTTGATAATTTTTGGATTCTTGCTTTTAAAACAATTGCAGGGGTCCGGGGACCGTCACGGTCCCCGGTGGGGTGCAGGGGCAAAGCCCCTGCATGTAACGGGCGCGCTTTCCCAAAAGCCCATTTGCGCAGCAAATGGGCGCAGCGCGCCCAAAACGCCCCGCAGGGGCACTCCTGGAGGGCGGCAGCCCGACCGAGAGCTGGCCAAACGGGGCATGGCTTGGAAAAAAACCATTCCTGGCCTTGTATTCAAACAAAATATTCAAACAAAACATCCAAACAAAACATCCAAACAAAACATCCAAACAAAACATCCAAACAAAAAGCTGAATATCCGAAAGTTCTGGTTTTTTATCCAAATATTTTTCACGCCATAACCGTGCGCGTCGGGCTGCCGCCCTCCCAAGGTCGCCCCTGCGGGGCGGTTTTGGGCGCGTTGCGCCAATTTTCTGCGAAAATTTGCTTTGGGAAAACGCGCCGTTCATGCAAGGGCTTCGCCCCTGCACCCCACCAGAGGGCTCTGCCCTCTGGACTCCCGCCAGGGGAGATAATCTCCCCTGGACCCCATGCCACTTTTGCGAAAGAACAGGAAAAAACAGGAAAAAACAAGGCTCACTCCCTGTAGGTGACCCGGTTGCGGCCCCCCTCCTTGGAAGCATACAACCCCGCATCCGCCAACGCGACATTTTCCTCAATACTCTTGCCACAATCCAATCGTGCCAACCCGAAAGAGGCCGTCACACGCAAACTTCTCCCATCCGGCAAAATCACCTCGTTCGTCTCCACCGCCTGCCGGATTTTTTCGACAACCGCAACAGCCATGTTTTGTTCAATATCAGATAAATAGATTAAAAACTCCTCGCCACCATACCGGAAAACGGCATCATTGGGCCTGATCTTGACGGATAAATAACGGGCAAAATTGGCCAGCACAATATCACCCACCACATGCCCGTAACCGTCGTTTATATGCTTGAAATGGTCAATATCCGCAATACATATCATGGACCTGTCGTTGCCGGCCTGAATGCTCCGCAGCAAAAAATCCCGCATTTTTTTTCTGTTGAATATGCCCGTCAACGGGTCCACCTGGACGGTGTTATCCTTGACCATATCCTCAAGAATCTTGACGTGCCACTTGAAAGCATTTCTTTTGACGATCAGCTCTTCATATATCTTATATATCTCCGCATAATGGCTGACCCGCACATGGGACAACTCGAAAGCGGTCTCATGCAACCGTCGATGGAGAAAATCAATGTCGTGAAAAATACCCATGCCGCCAATCAATCCGCGGATCGTATTCAACCACAATCCCGTCCCACAAAATTTATAGGCATCGGCATCGGTATATTTATTGGAAAGCGTCTGCTTTTTGATGATGCATAAATTGAGCTCCTCAAACCATTTTTCATGGTTGAGCAGGCTGACCTCCAGTGCATACAAAATATCATGCGCCTGTGACAGCGTCAGCTTGGTCAGATCTTGTTCCAAATCATTCATATCCACCTCTTGGCCTCACGGCCATTGCGCCCGCCGGGCAGAAAAAACCAATCCAGCCTCTCGATACAACAACCGCCTCACTCAAGGCTCCCTCAATCCACGCTCCAACATAACCCGCAACGCTTCCAACGTCACTGGCTTACTGACAAAACCGCTCATGCCAACCGACTCTCCCTGCTGGCGACTCTCTTTGGTGACATCCGCCGTAAAGGCCAGAATGGGGGTAGGGGACCGCCCCTCGGCCTGCTCCCAGGCCCGCATGCGCCGACAGGCCTCATACCCGTCCATGACAGGCATTTGACAATCCATCAAAACCAGATCAAACCGATCGCGCTGAAACCGTTCCACCGCCCCCTTTCCATCCTCAATGCAGACAATCTGCTCCTTCCGGCACCCCAGCTTGACCAGCATGCTCCGACTGATTGTCAGGTTGGCCTGCTGATCATCCACCAGCAGAATGGTTGCCGCGGCCAACCCGGTCGCCACCGGCGGCACCGATGCGGAGGGCTGAGCCGGGAGCGTCGGCGCGTCGGCGAAGCCGATTTCACTCGGGGAGAGCCTGGGCAGAGCAACGTTGAAATAAAACCGGCTGCCCGTCGGAGCCAACCGGTTCTCCTCCACCCCTATGCTGCCCCCCATCAGGGCCACCAGATCCCGACAGATGGCCAGCCCCAAACCGGTACCCCCGAAACGGCGCGTCACACTGCCATCCGCCTGGGTGAACCGCTCAAATATTTTTTGCTGCTGCGCCACCGGAATGCCAATTCCGCTGTCCCGCACCTCAAACACCAGCTCCGCCGCAGAGGCCGTCAACTCAACCCCCTCCACCCCCACCGCAACCATGCCTCCCTCCGGGGTAAACTTGATCGCGTTGCCCACCAGATTGATCAAAACCTGTTTGAGCCGATTGGGATCACCGCGCAGAGAGAGATCCGCGGGGGCGGCAACCGTATGCGTCAAGGTAACACCCTTTTTGCGGGCAATAAATCCCATGGTTGCCATCACCTCCTGCAGCAACCGGTCCAGTGCAAACGGCAGCGACTCCAGATGCAATTGCCCGGCTTCAATCTTGGAATAATCCAGCATGTCATTGATCAAAAACAGCAGAGTCTGTGCCGAATTGTAGGCCAGTTGGCACTCCTCCTCCCCGGTTGCCGAAGCGGAGTCGGACATCAGCTCCAGGGCACCGATGATGGCATGCAGTGGCGTCCGCATCTCATGGCTCATGTTGGCCAGAAAATCACCTTTGGCCTGATTGGCCGCCGCTGCCTCCACCGCCGCTGCATGCAAATCCTCTTCCCGCCATGCCCGCTTGATGGCGATACCCACCAGTTGGGCCAGGGGAGCCAAACGCTCCAGAAAGCGGGCGTCCGGCAACCGCTCCTGCTGATAGTAGCCCACCAACGCCCCCAGAACCTCTCCCCCTTCCCCCAGAACCGGCATGGACCAACAGCTGTGCAACCCGCCGCCGCAACAGGAGGCAGCCAGTCTGCTCCCCCGGCTATCATCACCCATATTTTGCAAATAAAATAATCTTTTGTGAAATGATGCCTCCGCACAGGCTGTGGTGCCCCGCTGGATGGCGACCCCCCGGCTTGCCGGGCAAGCGGGTCGGCCCGACCCTGCCGCGTCGGCACGGGAGTTGGCCACACAGTACAACTGCTGCTGCTGCCGATCCAGTACGGAGATGCAGGCGGTCACCCCGGGTGAAAGGGTGTGCAGGTACTCCATCACCAGGGGGTAGAGGGATGGCAACGGCAGGCCGGCTGCCACCTGCTCCAGGATTTGATGGCGGTAGCGTTCATCCTGCTCCACCCATTTTTTGGCGGTAATATCCTCCTTGATGGCCAGAAAGTGGCGGATCTCACCCTCCGGATCCCGAATGGGCGAGATGGAGGCGGCCTCCCAAAAACAGCTGCCATCCTTTTTGCGATTATAAAATTCCCCTTGCCAAACCCGGCCGGCCAGGATGGTATTCCAGACAGTGGCATACTCTTCGGAAGGGGTATGGCCCGACTTGAAAATGCGCACATTTTGGCCCAGCAACTCTTCCCGGGTATAGCCCGTATGCTGAAGCGAAGTCTCGTTGACATATTCAATAGTGCCCGCCAAATCGGTGATGATCACGGAGATGGGGGTTTGAGCCAGGGCATGGTGCAACTTGCTCAGCTCCGCTTCGTGCTGTTTGCGCTCTGCCACTTCGGCCTGCAGCAGGCGGCTGCGGGTGGTCAGGATGGCCGCCCGGGCCAGTGCGGCCACTGCCATCAGCAGGACAATGCCCGCCCCCAGTTGACCCCAAAACTGCAGAGCGGCGGTTTTTACCCGTCGGATGGAAAACCGCTTGCTCTCCTCGTGCAACTGCCCGCTCAACGTGTGCAGCAGGTCAATCATCCGGGTGGAGCGGACAAACCAGGTCTGGACATCGACCTGAAAACCGCCTTGCCGGTGCCGCTCCATCGCCAACCGGCGAAACGGTTCCAGTTGGGCAGCGGTCGCTTCCTCATCCAGGGCCTGCACAATTTCCTGATGTGTGCCGGAGGAGAGTGTCGACAGGATAGCCATGTGGGCCTCCCGTTCCCCGCGCAGGGCGTACCATTGTTCATACATGCCCGGGCCAAAGCGGTCGGCCGCAAAGACACGGGTCAGCAGGGAGCGTTCCCGCCCCAGGTTGTCGCTGATGTGCAGCAAGGTAGGTAAAATAAAAAACTTGTTGATCAAATCTGCGTCGGCGATCAGCATGATCAGTCGTCCGACCCGTGCCAGCAGGGTTTGGTCATAGTGTGTGTATTGTTCAATGGCCAGCCGACCCGTTGCAGGGCCTGCATCCACCTGTTGTCGAGCCTCTTCGAGTTCCTCCAACACCTGCAATGTCTGGTCGAAGGAGTTGTGCTGAACGGCGTCCTCGTGGTCAAAGGGGGAGTGGGTGGCCAGGTACTCCCGGAGTTTTTGCAGGCTGTTGTCGGTCTGTTGCCGTTGTTGGCTCAATTCGGTTTGAAACGATTGGCCATCGTTGGCGAGCAGGGCGCAGGAGTAGTCCCGCTCCTTTTGCAGTTCGTACACCAGGTCGGTCAAGATGGATACGTTGTTTGTCAGGTGGGCCAATCGTTCCGAGTGGTGCCACTCCTGCCATTCATGGAACAGGTGGAGCCAGACGTACCCCATAACCACCACCAGGGGTGGCAGCAGCAGTGCAAACCAGCGGATCTTGGCGAAGGAGGAGGGAGATCTGTTCATCGATCGTTCTTATGGCGCAGAGGCATGGGGTTCCGGGTCCGTGGCCAGCCAGATGCAGTGTCCGGACTCTTGTTGCAGGCGTTCCAGAAAGCTGGCGTGTGCCTGTTGATCGGCTGCGGGCAGGGGCCAGGTGCGCGGGGGGTGGGTGGTCGTGGTGGTGGAGGGGAGATGTGGTGTGTGGGGACCCGAGCCGACCCCGATGGGTTCGCCTCCGCTCAGGTCCAGGCTGAGTTGGTTGCCTCCTGTCAATTCCACGTAGACCTCTGCCAGCAGGTGGGCATCCAGCAGCGCGCCGTGGAGGGTGCGGTGGCTGTTATCCACTTTGAGTCGTCTGCACAGGGCGTCCAGGGAGGCGGACATGCCGGGAAATTTGCGGCGTGACAGCAGCATGGTATCCACCACGCGGGTCATCTCCAGTGGTTCGCGCTGCAGGCGTTTCAGTTCTGCGTTTAAAAAACCTATATCAAAGCTGGCGTTATGGATTACCAGTGTATCGGTGCCGATGAAGGCCAGCAGTGAATCGACGATGTCGGCAAAGCGGGGGGCGTTGGCCACCCGTTCGTTGGTGATGCCGTGGATGCGGACGGCTTCGGCGGGAATATCCCGGTCCGGTTGGATCAGGGTATGGTATTGTTCGCCTTTACGTGTATGCAGCAGTTCCACGCAGCCAATTTCTATAATACGGTCCCCTTCTGTAGGGTTCAGGCCGGTGGTTTCGGTATCCAGGACGATCAGGCGTTTCATGGTTCTTTCCCAAGTAAAATTTTTTTTTCTTTAAATCTTTTCAAACTAAATCTTTTCAAACTAAATCTTTTCAAACTAAATCTTTTCAAACGATTGCAGGGGCCTGGGGACCGTCACGGTCCCCAGTGGGGTGCAGGGGCAAAGCCCCTGCATGAACGGGCGCGCTTTCCCAAAAGCCCATTTGCGCAGCAAATGGGCGCAGCGCGCCCAAAACGCCCCGCAGGGGCACTCCTGGAGGGCGGCAGCCCGACCAAGAGCGGGCAAAAGATCGAATGGCTTGGAAAAAAAACCGTTCCTGGCCTTGTATCGACCAAGAGCGGGCAAAAGATCGAATGGCTTGGAAAAAAAACCGTTCCTGGCCTTGTATCGACCAAGAGCGGGCAAAAGATCGAATGGCTTGGAAAAAAAACCGTTCCTGGCCTTGTATCGAATAAAAATCTGCCTATCCGAACCTGCTGTTTTCTTATCCGAACATTCTGGACAACATAACCGTGCGGGTCGGGCTGCCGCCCTCCAGGAGTCTGCCCCTGCGGGGCAGGTTTTGGGCGCGTTGCGCAAATTTTCTGCGAAAATTTGCTTTGGGAAAACGCGCCATTCAGCAGGGGCTTTGCCCCTGCACCCCACCGGGGACCGTGACGGTCCCCGGACCCCTGCAATCGTTCAAAGAAAGACCGCAATCCTGTGAGCGCGTATGGGGCTTTGCCCCTGCACCCCACCGGGGACCGTGACGGTCCCCGGACCCCTGCAATCACTGAAAAACACTGAAATTGAAAGGCATTTACTGCCCGGCTTTGAGATGGAAAAAGCCGGCATAATCGGCCACAATCCGCCCGGCCACACGCTCCCCGTTGCGCACACAATCCGCCACCGAGACCCCATCCCGCCAGTTGGCGCGCGTATAAATGCCCGGAAAATTTTCCAAATCCGCATCCACCGCCTGCACCTTCGCCAGATGACCCAATACATACTGGGGAATGGCCGCCGAATAACGGGTCAGGTAGATAAAATCTGCCGGTATCATGCTCCCGACACAGCGGGTCAAATTGATCTCCACCTGATTGACCAACGCCTGGTCAGCCAGCTCCAGAATGGCAGGATTGGTGCTGCCACCGATAAAAGAGGTCAACAACAGATGGTCCGCCGCTGCCCGGTTGGGAAACAGGGTACTGGAAAACAGACAGCCCAACAACGGCATCTTCTCCCGCCTGGGTACCAAAAAACCAAAACCATCGAGAGGATGACTCACACGGGACCGCTGATAACCCATCGCTATACTGGCAATGGGGGCATAGGGAATGGACCGCAAGGCCCGTGCCGCCCGATCGGCAAACGGCGCAACCAACCCCGCCGCTGCCGCCGCCGGCACCGCCAGCACCACCGCCTTGGCCAACAGGGACTCCGTTCGTCCCTTGGCGTTGGTGCCAAAGATGCGCCAATGGCCCTGGGGATTGGGCTCCAAAGCTGTCACCTTGAAACCGGTCTGCACCGCAGATGGCGGCAACTGTTGTGCTATGGTCGTGGGCAATACCCCCATCCCCTCGTCAAAGGAGATCATCCGCCCTTTGGGCAAGCCGGCCCCCTTCATGACCCGCCCCTGCCGTATCGCACCCCGGATCAATGAGCCATGATCCCGTTCCAACGCATAAATTTTAGCAACAGCCGCCTGAACCGACAACTGTTCCGGGTCACCGGCATAGACCCCGGAGACAAAAGGCTCCACCACATAATCCAAAAATTCCGCCCCCAGACGACGGCGAACAAAATCGGCAATACTCTCCTCCTCCGTACTCCGTCGGCGAAACGGTTCCAGCAATAGTTGTGCCTTGGCTTTCCAACTAAAAAAAGGGGAGAGAAAAAATGCCGGTGGCGAGGCGGGCAGCGGTTTCAACGCGCCATCCCGCAGCACATAACGCCGCTCGGCCAGGGGGTTGGCCACCTGCAAACGGGACTCCAGCCCCAACCCCTGAATCAAGCGTCCCAGTGCATCCTCGGGGGAACCGGGCTTTTGCAAGGTGGAGTTGGGGCCATGCTCCACCAAAAAATTTTGTTGAAATGAGGTCAAAATGGTGCCACCCGGTTGGGAACGGGTCTCCAGCACCCGCACCGGAATCCCCTGGTTCTGCAAAAACCAGGCGACCGACAAGCCAGAAATTCCACCACCAATAATGACTATCATCCTGGAGGGCCTCGACGGAAAGGTGAATTTTTAAACAATTGCAGGGGGCCTTTTTTATCTTAATCTTTTAAAACGATTGCAGGGGTCCGGGGACCGTCACGGTCCCCGGACCCCTGCAATTGATTTAAAAGAATAAAACCATAAAATCATATAGTTCTCGAAAAAACCTTTGTCTGCTGCGCATGGGTCAAATACCAATCAAACACCATGCAAATATTGCGAATCAACAAACGACCCGCCGGGGAGACATACAACACACTTCCCTGCTCCTCCAACAACCCCTCCTGCTTCATGCGCTCAATCCCCACCATCTCCTCCTTGAAATAGTCCGCAAAGACCAACCCGAACCGGGCCTCGATGGCCGCACGATCCAACTGAAAATCACAGATCAACCGCATGATCACCTCACGACGGATCAAATCATCCGGCTTAAGCTCCAAACCACGAAAAATGGCCAACTCCCCCCCATCAACACGCTGATAATAGGGCTCCACCTCTTTCAAATTCTGGGCATAAAAAAAACCTACCTGACTGATGGCACTGCTGCCCAAACCGATCAGATCACAATTGCCATGGGTGGTATAACCCTGAAAATTGCGATGCAACACCCCCTGACGCTGGGCAACCGCCAACTCATCGTCCGGCTTGGCAAAATGGTCCATGCCAACATAGAGATAACCCGCAGCGGTCAAATAGTGAATGGTACTCTCCAGAATGTTCAACTTTTCCGCCGGCGAGGGCAACTGCTCCGCATTGATCCGCCGCTGCGGCATAAAATACTGAGGCAGATGGGCATAATTAAAAATGGCCAACCGGTCAGGGTCCAACCCCTCCACCACCTGCTCCAGAGTATTGCGAAAACCACGCTCGGTCTGCAAAGGCAAGCCGTAAATCAGATCCAGATTGATGGAAGGAAACCCCGCCTCACGCGCCTCCGCCACCACCCGCTGATTCAACGCCAACGACTGTACCCGATTGACCGCCTGCTGAACCCCCGCATCCAGATCCTGAACCCCCAACGAGATGCGATTGAAACCCAATTGACGCAACCCATGCAAAGTGCCCACCGGCATCTCCCGGGGGTCCACCTCAATACCATACTCACCACTCTCATCCTCCATGAGCCAAAAATGGCGGCGCAAAGCAGTGAGCAGACGACCCAACTGCTCCAGGTCCAGATAGGTGGGCGTGCCTCCCCCCAAATGGAGCTGCTTGACCGGTCGATCCCGCCCAAACAGCGCACCCATCAACGCCACCTCACGCAACAACGATTGCAAATACCGCTCTGCCCGACTGCGGTCCGGGGTGACAATCTTGTTGCAGGCACAATAATAACAAACCGTATCACAGAACGGGATGTGAATATAAAGGGAGAGCGGACGCAACGGCCGCTCCTCATTGACCTGCCGCACCCCCTGACGAAACGACTCCGGACCAAACCCCTCATGCAGATGCGGCGCAGTGGGATAAGAGGTATAACGGGGACCGGACTGGTTATACCGCTCAATCAATGGACGGTCAAACAGAACCCGCTGCCTGTTGTGTTGAAGCTCAGTCATCATGTTTTCAACCTTTTATCCTGAACTGCGCTGTTAACCGTTCGACCCGACCTGACCACCAAACAACAGACGACTCTCCTCCCGCACCGCCGACACCAGATCCACAACCCGCTCCGGGTCCATATCCTGTGCCATGCCATGCCCGAGATTGAAAATATGGCCCGGGTAGGGACCATAGGCATGCAACAACTGCCGAACCTCCTGCCGAATCCGCTCCGGGCTGGCATAGAGTACCGCCGGGTCCAGATTACCCTGCAAGGCAACCCGTCCGCCAACCCGCTCCCTGGCCAACCCCAGATCGGTGGTCCAATCCAAACCTACCACATCACAACCACTGGCCGCCATCAACTCCAGATGGCTGCCACACCCCTTGGCAAACAGAATGACCGGAACCGGATGACCCTTTGGCCCCACCCGATGGAGCTTCTGGATAATGTTCTGCATGCTGCGCAAAGAAAATTCGCCAAATTCCCGTGGTCCCAACACCCCGCCCCAGGTGTCAAAAATTTGTACCGCCTGCACCCCGTGGGCGATCTGGGCATTCAAATAATCCGCCACCACATCACTGAGTTTGTCCAGCAATTGCTGCAACAATTGGGGCTGATCAAACATCATCCCCTTGATATAACTGAATGTCTTGCTCGACCCCCCCTCCACCATGTAGGTGGCCAAAGTCCAGGGCGAACCGGAAAAACCGATCAATGGAATTTTATCATCCAACCCATTCCGTATCGAATCCACTGCCTGCATGACATAACCCAACTGATCCTCCGGGTCCACCCTCCTGAGTCGGTCCAGATCGGCCGGATGCCGTAAAACAGGTTCCAAAATCGGCCCTTCACCAACACTGAAGTGCAGATTCATCCCCATCGCCTCCGGCACAACCAATATGTCGGAAAACAAAATAGCGGCATCCAAATCAAAACGGCATACGGGTTGCAAAGTAACTTCTGTGGCCAGCTCCGGATTTTTGCAAAGCGACAGGAAATCCCCAGCCTTTTGCCGGATTTTCATGTATTCCGGCAGATAACGCCCCGCCTGTCGCATCAACCAGACAGGCGTTTGATCCACCGGCAGACGGTGGCAGGCACGTAAAAAACGGTGTGGAGATTCTGTTGTCATGAGCAACCTTCTATTCTGTTATTAAAATATTTAAAAACTTAGAAACAGTAGTGGACTGTGGATAAGTGTATAACGTGCTATAAATTATTGGAATGTAAAACATTTCCCAATGTTTTGTCCTGTGTGGAAAATGGGATCTATTGGTGTATAAAAGAGACCATTGCCCTCCTGTGCCAAGCCATCCCCCTGCTCTCCACAATTTGTCAACCGGTTGTCAACAGTTTATCCACAGGGGTCTGTGGATAACCGTCCGTTTGCAGGCCATTCGTTCGATTTTTCCCATATTATAATTTAATTTCATTGGGTTGCCTTGAATAGACCAGCGAGCATTCAATGGTGGCCTGCAGGTCGGAACGGATGGAGATCAGGGCTTCATCTTTCAATCGAATCCACTTTTCCCGTGGATTAAGGGTACGCATCGTATGACCGGCCGGACAGGGTCGACCGGCTTCGGTATGCTCATAACGGGTCCGCAGTATGGCAAGGGTGGGGTGGTCGGCACTCTGTATCAGGAACTCCTTGCGGATGTCAACCGGCCACCGGCCAGCCGCAGCAAGCAGTTGCCTCTCCAGCAGGCTGTCCACCTTCAGCAAAATGTATTGCTCAATATGAATCTCCTCACTCTCCTTGAAAGTGGTGAGAAAAGTCAAGCGTCGTGTCTGTTGCGAAGAGATATAGATGGTGGCCGGGATTTTTTTCCAGGCCAACAGCTGGGCAGCCAGCACAGCAGCGCAACGGCGACCGGAGGCGTTGTGGTAAAAGTTGAAATATTCAAAAAATTTTTTTTCCAACAGATCCACGTAAAGCTCCCCCAGTTCGTAGAGAGAGCGTTCCAGATAGTTGAGATAGATGGCCAAGCCGCGAATGGCGTTATCCAGCAGGCGTTCCACCTTGACATGAAAATGGGTCAGCTCGAAAGGCCACGCATCCCCGTTATCCACCCGTTGGACCAGCAGGGCATAGTCCAAAGGCAATAACATTTTCAATAAGTTGTCAAAACCTGGATGGTTGGAATGGCGCATGGACCATTTATAGTTTTGCAAATCCTGCATATCGGGGGCCACGGCATGCAGATTTTCCTTGCAGAGTCGGTTACCCTCCCGGCAACGAAAATTTTTCCGCAACTTGTCCGGGATGGTTTCATCCAGCAGGATGACCAACGCGCTGTTTTGCAGTTCAAACTCCCGGGCGTTGGTCGGCGTACCGGGCCGCAGCATGTTCGGAGAGACAAACGGATAGGGTGCCCCGTGGGCGTTAAAGTTCTGGAACGATTCGATCAGGGTATAGTGAATCAGGTTACGGGCAATCTTGTCCCGGGTGAATTGGTAGGTATCCTGCTGCTTGCGCAACAGAGAGCCCGGCTCCGGCGGGTGGAAGGTAAAACAATCCCTGGCAGATTTCATGGTATAGCTCTTTGATATGAATATGATTTGTAGTTGATTGCGCCGGACATTTTTTTTGCCAGGAAAACAGAGACAACCCGCATCCAATCAAGCATAAACTCCGTGGTTATTGCAAGGGATTTCTTATAACGACCCTTGAATTAACGAGAGGGAAAAAAACGCATTCGCAAAAGATGCACACGCAGTGGAATTCATGCTATACTGACGGTTGGGTTGTCGCTGTTGGTCGGGTAAACGGATGGATTTTTTCACTGGCGGGGTATCCCTATGGGTCATTGTATTGATGGTAAGGAGATTGCCCGGCAGCTGCGGGCGGAACTGCGGACAGAGGTTCAAGGTTTGGTGGCCGAGCATGGGGTGACGCCGGGGTTGGCGGTTATCCTGGTGGGGCAGAATCCGGCTTCGCAGGTCTATGTGCGGATGAAAAAGCAGGCGTGTGCCGATGTGGGTATTGTCTCTTTTTCGCACGAGTTGCCGCAGGAGACCAGCGAGGAGGCGTTGTTGTCACTGATCTATACCCTCAACAACCATCCCGATGTCCATGGCATTCTGGTACAGATGCCGTTGCCGGAGCATATCAACTCCTTGCGGGTGTTGGAGGGGATTGCGCCAGAAAAGGATGTCGATGGTTTTCATCCCAACAATATGGGGTTGTTGGCCATTGGGGCTCCCCATTTCAAGCCCTGCACGCCGTGGGGTTGCATGGAGTTGTTGCGCATTTCCGGTATCTCTGTGGCGGGCAAACAGGCGGTGGTGGTGGGGCGTTCCAATATTGTGGGCAAGCCGGTGGGGTTGATGTTGTTGGCTGAGCATGCCACTGTTACCTTTTGCCACTCCCAGACCCCCCAGTTGCCCGAGGTGATTGCCCGGGCGGATATTGTGGTGGCGGCCATTGGTCGGGCGGAGATGATTCGGGGGGATTGGCTCAAGCCGGGGGCGGTTGTCATCGATGTGGGGATGAACCGCCGGGCGGATGGCAGTTTGTGTGGGGATGTGGCTTATGACGAAGCGTTGCCACGGGTGGCGGCCATCACGCCGGTACCGGGGGGGGTTGGGCCCATGACCATCACCATGTTGCTGAAAAACACGGTGATCGGGGCGGGTCGCTCCATTGCGTGACGCAGACAGTTGTGGGGTGGGGTGTTCTGTCACGGTTTGCGGAGGGGGTGGAATCGTTGCATGGGAAGAATTGCCCAAAAAATTTTGCAAAATTTTGCCAAATCGCGCAGTTTGGAGGTGGTGGATTTCAGTGTTCATCTGGCTGCCAAGAGGCGTTCGGACGAATATCACAGCCATCTGCACACCTTGGAGTTGTTGTTGCGCCGGGGGTTTGATCCGTTGCATGCCCATTATGTTGCTGCGCAAAACCTGGTTTCGTTGTTGTGTGAAGAGTTGACTTTGCTGGCGGTATTGAAGCCGTTTGTGCGTATTGTCTCTGCTGCCGAGACCACCTTCATGCCGGACGGGCCGCCGTTCAGTCCGTTGACGCGCAGTTATTTTACCTGCTGGGCCTTTTTTGATGTGTTGTTTGGCAAGGACCAGGAGACGATCGGGGGATGTATTCAGGAGTTGGCGGTTGATTTGGCCATTGAGCCCCATCTGTTGACGGTGATTCAGGCCATGCAGGGTTCCCGCATGGGTATTTATGAGCATTGCGGGATGGTCGATTCCGAGGTGGTGTTGCGGGATATTGTTGATGATCGTACCTGCCATTGTTATGTACCGACCGGTTATCAGGGCAAGCCGGGTCAGTTGTGGTATGTGCGGTTGATGCCGCCAATACCGGGTTATGATTATCATATTGCCTTTACCACCCCCTACATTTTGATGAGTACCAAGGAGGAGTGGCTGGCTTTTTTGCATCGGACGGTTCCCCTTTTGAAGGCTCCCTGGCGGCCTCGTCCGGTGCAGGAGGCGATTCATGATCTGTTGAAACATGGGTTGGATAGTGGGTATTGGTTGGAATATATTGCGTTGTCCTATTTGGGGGCCCAGGACAATGCCATTTTCCTGACCGGTATTCCCGATCAGGTTGACTCTTTGCCCAATGCGGTGGTGGAGGTTGAGCCAGAGTAGGCTTTAAGCCCGCTTTATCTTTTAAACAATTGCAGGGGTCTGGGGAGCGTCACGCTCCCCAGTGGGGTGCAGGGGCAAAGCCTGTATGCGCTGACTTATCTTTTAAACGATTGCAGGGGTCTGGGGAGCGTCACGCTCCCCAGTGGGGTGCAGGGGGTGTGTCCGAGATGTTTTTGCATCCATATTGACCGAGAAGTGTCAATCCGGGGAATTGTCCGTTCGCCCGGTAGCCTGATCCCCTTGTTGAAGGGCGACCTGACTACAA
>PEAG01000077.1 GCA_002753505.1 Magnetococcales bacterium HCHbin5
GGCTGCCGGTGGTGGAGCTGTCATTGCCGGCGGCATCGGTAATTTTAAAAAGAATAGAGCTGCTGCCGGCGAGTGTGGCGGTGTTCCAGGTGAGGGTGGTACCGCTGACCTTGCTGGTGATGTCGATCCAGCTGGTGCCATTGTCCACCGAGCCGTAGAGAATATCGGTTCCGGCCAACGCGCCGCTCAGGGTGGCGGTGATGGTCTGGGCGGCGGTGTTGGTCAGAAAATCGGTGGTACTGCTGCCGGTATCGGCACTGAGAGCCACGCTGCTGATGGTTTGGGTTGGGGCGGTGGTGTCCAGCACATAGGCTTGGCTGCCGGTGGTGGAGCTGTCATTGCCGGCGGCATCGGTCATTTTGAACAGGATGGAGTTGCTGCCGGCAAGGGTGGCGGTGTTCCAGGTGATGCTGGTGCCGCTGACCTTGCTGGTGATGTCGGTCCAGCTGGTGCCATTGTCCACCGAGCCGTAGAGAATATCGGTTCCGGCCAACGCGCCGCTCAGAGTGGCGGTGATGGTTTGGGCGGCGGTGTTGGTGAGAAAATCGGTGGTGCTGGTACCGGTGTCGGCACTGATGGCCACGCTGCTGATGGTCTGGGTTGGGGCGGTGGTGTCCAGCACATAGGCCTGGCTGCCGGTGGTGGAGCTGTCATTGCCGGCGGCATCGGTCATTTTGAACAGGATGGAGCTGCTGCCGGCGAGGGTGGCGGTGTTCCAGGTGATGCTGGTGCCGCTGACCTTGCTGGTGATGTCGATCCAGCTGGTGCCATTATCCACCGAGCCGTAGAGAATATCGGTTCCGGCCAACGCGCCGCTCAAAGTGGCGGTGATGGTCTGGGCGGCGGTGTTGGTGAGAAAATCGGTGGTGCTGGTACCGGTGTCGGCACTGATGGCCACGCTGCTAATGGTTTGGGTTGGGGCGGTGGTGTCCAGCACATAGGCCTGACTGCCGGTGGTGGAGCTGTCATTGCCGGCGGCATCGGTAATTTTAAACAGGATAGAGCTGCTGCCGGCGAGGGTGGCGGTGTTCCAGGTAATGGTGGTGCCGCTGACCTTGCTGGTGATGTCGATCCAGGTGGTGCCATTGTCCACCGAGCCGTAGAGAATATCGGTTCCGGCCAACGCGCCGCTCAAAGTGGCGGTGATGGTCTGGGCGGCGGTGTTGGTCAGAAAATCGGTGGTGCTGGTACCGGTGTCGGCACTGATGGCCACGCTGCTGATGGTTTGGGTTGGGGCAGTGGTGTCCAGCACGTAGGCCTGACTGCCGGTGGTGGAGCTGTCATTGCCGGCGGCATCGGTAATTTTAAACAGGATAGAGCTGCTGCCGGCGAGGGTGGCGGTGTTCCAGGTGAGGGTGGTACCGCTGACCTTGCTGGTGATGTCGATCCAGGTGGTGCCATTGTCCAGCGAGCCGTAGAGAATATCGCTGCCGGCCAATGCGCCGCTCAGGGTGGCGGTGATGGTCTGGGCGGCGGTGTTGGTGAGAAAATCGGTGGTACTGCTGCCGGTATCGGCACTGAGGGCCACACTGCTGACGGTCTGGGTTGGGGCAGTGGTGTCCAGCACATAGGCCTGGCTGCCGGTGGTGGAGCTGTCATTGCCGGCGGCATCGGTAATTTTAAAAAGAATAGAGCTGCTGCCGGAAAGGGTGGCGGTGTTCCAGGTGATGCTGGTGCCGCTGACCTTGCTGGTGATGTCGATCCAGCTGGTGCCATTGTCCACCGAGCCGTAGAGAATATCGCTGCCGGCCAATGCGCCGCTCAAAGTGGCGGTGATGGTCTGGGCGGCGGTGTTGGTGAGAAAATCGGTGGTACTGCTGCCGGTATCGGCACTGATGGCCACGCTGCTGACGGTCTGGGCTGGGGCGGTGGTGTCCAGCACATAGGCCTGACTGCCGGTGGTGGAGCTGTCGTTGCCGGCGGCATCGGTAATTTTGAACAGAATGGAGCTGCTGCCAGCGAGGGTGGCGGTGTTCCAGGTGAGGGTGGTACCGCTGACCTTGCTGGTGATGTCGGTCCAGGTGGTGCCATTGTCCAGCGAGCCGTAGAGAATATCGGTTCCGGCCAACGCGCCGCTCAGGGTGGCGGTGATGGTCTGGGCGGCGGTTTTGGTCAGAAAGTCGGTGGAACTGGTACCGGTGTCGGCACTGAGGGCTACGCTGCTGACGGTTTGGGTTGGGGCAGTGGTGTCCAGCACATAGGCCTGACTGCCGGTGGTGGAGCTGTCATTGCCGGCGGCATCGGTAATTTTGAACAGGATGGAGCTGCTGCCGGCGAGGGTGGCGGTGTTCCAGGTGATGGTGGTACCGCTGACCTTGCTGGTGATGTCGGTCCAGGTGGTGCCATTGTCCAGCGAGCCGTAGAGAATATCGGTTCCGGCCAACGCGCCGCTCAGGGTGGCGGTGATGGTCTGGGCCGCTGTTTTGGTGAGAAAGTCGGTTGAGCTGGTACCGGTGTCGGCACTGATGGCCACGCTGCTGACGGTTTGGGTCGGAGCGGTGGTGTCAATAACGATGGCCTTGTTGTTTCCCAGGGAGTTGACGGCTCCGGGAGAGGCCAGCGTCAAGACGGCACTGTTGCCAGCTGCATCCTTGATGGTGCCACTGTTCAGGGCCAGGGCCGAGGTGGTGGTATAGTCCAGATCGCTGGAGGTATCTCCCGCTTGCACTGTATAGGTGAAAACAAGCATGGAACTGCCGGAACCGCTGGAATAACTGGCATTGCGATCTGTTGTTCCCGTCTCCATGGTGATGTAGGGGGTGCCGCCCGTTGTGTTGACGGTGACGGACTCGGAAAAGGTAACCGTGATGCTGATGCTGCTTCCTGCTTTGTAGGAGCCGTCGACAGTACTGGAGCTGACCGAGGAGACTGTCGGAGCGGTGTTGTCCCTGTTGTCCCCGGCCCCCAGAGTGGCAATGGTGGTGTTGGATGAGCTGAAATAGGCGGGGGAGGATCCTGCGACCACAGTCAAAAGGGGATCCAGAACCCCCGTTGTCGTTCCCGTGCCAACCGTATTGTTGTTGACGTTGTTGGTGAGACCAGTGGCTGTGCTGTTGGTACCGATAAAATTGTAGCCGAGGCTGGCATCCACGGTGCCGCTGACATCATTTGCGGTTCCATTGGTCAGGGTGTTGCCGGCAATGATCGTCTTGCTGAGGGTGACGGTTCCCGCATTCCAAGCCAAGCCGCCACCCGTGCCGCTCGTGTTACCATATATGGTGCAGGATGTCAGGTTCATGGTCCCCGCAGCGTTGCGCAGGCCGCCACCCACATCATTCGCTTGATTATTATAAATTGTCGAATTGTTGATTGCAGTGGTCTTGCCAGCGTTGTCGTTGTACAACCCGGCCGCATCCCCACTCGATCCCAGGGCGGTATTGTTGGAAATCGTGGAATAGTTGATTGTCAGGCCACCCGTGTTATAAATGCCGCCTCCTCTGAGTGCGCCGACATCATTTCCGGTGATGGTGGAATAGTTGATCGTCAACAGGGTGCCCTGATTGTATATGCCACCACCACCCACGGAGGCGGTCTCCTTGCCGCCACTGATAATCAGTCCATTCAACGTAGCTGTCTTTCCCGTGCCGACATTGATGACACGGGAAAGGTTGGCACCATCAATGGTGACATCGGGTGTGTTGTTGCCATCCAAATCACCATTGATGGTGACATTTTTGGTGATGCTGATCTGGGTACCGGTCAGGGTGATGGTTCCGCTGCTGCTGAAGGTGATGGTATCTCCATTGGCAGCCGCATTGATGGTGTTTTGCAGGGTCGTTGCATCCAGGGCGATTGTATAGATTGTCAGAACCCCCTCATAACCCTGTCGGGTCGCTGCATCAAAGACGATGTCCGCTTCGATCTTCCCGCTGGCTACCTCCAGGGTCCAGTTTCCCCCCCTTTGTGCCGCGCCCGTCAAATCGCTGGAAGCCGCCACATCGGCTCCCGTCAGCTGAGCGACCTGGCTGACAAAGAGGGCTCCTTTGCTCCCACCCCCTACCTCGCAGCCGTAGAAGAGCAGATCTCCCTGCCCGGTCAGGCTGTTGCCCCAGGCCCGCAGGGTTTCCGAATAGTGCGGCAAAGTGCCGCTGGAGAGAACCGTTGTCCCCAGAACCACCTCCCCCTCCCGCCCATGGGAAAGGATATGAATGGCATCAAACGGCTTGCCCTCTATGGCATTATGGTTTTGGGCCAACACCTGGGCAATCTGCTCGACACCATCCCGATCTGCGGCCAGTACAACCACCTGCTGCCCCGGCTTGATCCCCTGGCGCAAGGTTTCCACATCCGTCACGCGGGCATCGATGAATACAATTTCGTGCCGCTCTTTGGCGGGCTCCGGCGGGGGAACGGTTGGGCTCGATGGCTCTGCCGGGTGGGTGGGGGGCTGTTCATCCACCACCGCATCCAACAGCGGAACATGTTCCAATATCCCGGCTCCATCAAACATCAGGCGTGGTTCCAATGCCCAAAAATCTGTCGGGGGTGCAGGGGCACGGGACGGCTGTTCCTCCCGTCGGTTGGCCAGGAGATTCCGACAGCGTTGAATCAAGGGTTGTGCTTTAAGCCATGGCATCATGGTGGAGTCTCCCCGGTTGGTGCTGGGTGCATCGGACATCTGGGGGGCAACATGCCCTTTTCCTTGGGCAAGCAATTTTTATGCTGACTTGAAATAATTCATATATTTTAATTGGTTGATCATGGTCCGGCCAGGATGGACAATCTATTGACACCGATCCTTTCGCTGCCAAACTCCCAACCTGTATAGAAAATTTTACTCCCTGCATCGGCATGTGTGCAATCAAAAAATATAACAACCCGAAATATCGAGATATTTTTTTGTGTCAAAACAAGTTTTTCCAGGAGTGGGCGGGGAGCGGGCCGGATTGGGGTGGCTCTGTTGGCGATTCATGGTTTGAACGGTCCTGATTTTGCATTCGGACAGAAAATCCCTTTTAACGTTGTCACGATAGGTGCAGGGAATCGCCAGGCCGCACCATGAACGAGCCGATCCATACTGCAAAAATACCACGCAAGAACAGCCGGTTTTCCGCGCTGCACCGTGGTTCTGTGCTGTTGCTGGTGGCGGGGGCTTCTGGTCTGTTGTTCGCGTGTTCCTATGGTCTGAATCCGATCACCCCTCTGGAACGGACAGAAATTCTGACCAATGACCGTACCGCCCTGTTCAGCCGACAGGAAGCTGTCACCCGTCCCATCAGCCTTTTCGAAGCGATGGCCAGGGCGTTAAAATATAATTTGAGCCATCGGGTTGCCTTGCTGGAAAAGACGGTGGCGCAGCGACAGCTGGATTTGAGCCAGTTTGAGCTGTTGCCCCAAATGGCTGCAACCGCTGACATCAAGGCCCGCAGCAACCCGGAGGCCTCCAAGGGATATTCCATCACCGACCAGACCGCTTCCGACTCTTATTCTACCGCCCAGGACCGCAGTAAAAACGCTGCCAAGCTGACGACCGCCTGGAATATACTGGATTTCGGGGTCAGTGCCATCCAGGCGCGTCAGGATGCAGATCGCATCTCCATTGCCAACGAAAATCAGCGCAAGGCGGTGCATACCCTGTTGCAGGAGGTGCGTTCCACCTTCTGGCGGGCGGCCGGGGCGCAAAAACTGGCGGATGCCATCGGACCGGTGATTCAACAGGCCCGCAACGCCCTGATCGATGCCCGACAGGTGGAGCAGGAGCGGTTGAAGCCCCAGTTGGAAATATTGCGCTTTCAGAAGACCCTGTTGGAAATTGTGCGTCAGCTTCAGGAGTTGCGTCATCAATTGAGTCTGGCCAAAACAGAGTTTGCCGCTTTGCTCAATCTTCCCCCTGGCAGCGATTTTCAATTGGATATTCCCGATGATCCGGCTTTGACCATCCCGGAGATTCGGATGACCATCGAAGAGATGGAGACGATCGCTTTGGACAACCGACCCGATGTGCGGGAGGCGATGTATACGGCCCGCATCAGCCGGGGGGATGTGCGCAAGGCTCTGTTGCGGTTGTTGCCGGGGTTGGAGTTTCAACTGGCCCACAACTGGGAAAGCAACTCTTTCGCCATGAATGCCCAATGGGAAGAGGCCAGTGCGCGTGTCGCCATGAATATATTGAACATATTGCAGGGGCCCACCACGATTCGCATGGCAGAAAACCGGGAATCCCTGGCCGAGATGCGCCGTTTGACCTTGCATATGGCCATTCTCACCCAGGTTCATTTGGCCTACCATCAATATGTCAATGATCAGGGCAAATTGCGGGCGGTGGAAGAGATTGATGCGGTGGATCAGCGCATCTTTAAAAATTTCAGTTTGACCACGGGCAACGATGCCCAGAGTCGGCTGGAATATATCAGCGCGGCGGCCAGTGCCATCATGTCCCGTCTGCAGCTCTACCAGGCTTATGCGGACGCGCAAAATTCGGTAGGGCGCATCTTTGTCACCCTGGGGGTTGATCTGGCTCCAAAAGCGACCCGCTCGGATAAAATAGAGCATTTGACCGATGCCATGCGGGAGGCCTCCATCCAGTGGGATGAGGGTGTTTCCAGCACCCCGTTGCAAAAGTTGCTGGACAGTTTGAGCAAACCGGCCACGGTCAAAGGGGTGGAACCGGGTCGGGAGGGGCAGCATGCGATTCCGGAATATTTTCTCGATCCCCAATTTTTAAGCGGAATACCGGACAATCCGGTTGCGGGGGAGGAGGAGGTCAACAATGCGCTGCTGCCGACCGACAGCGCACCCGGTCGGATATTTGGGGCAAAAGATCGGCAAACGGTGACGCAACCGGCGGCGGCTGCCCCCGCCAAGGCGCAGCCGACAGAAAAAAAATCCCCGCCAGCGCAACCGGTGGCAACCAAAGCGGCAGAGTCCAAGCCAGAGAAACAGGCGGCCAAACCGGCTGCCGTCGGCGCGGACAAGGCGGGTGGGGATGCCCCGGTTGCAGGCGCAGGGGAGAAAGCTGCCGATGCCAGGGAGGCGGTTCCCCCCGGAGATCCCAAGCTGTCGGCAGAGGTGCAGGAGATGTTGACCAAGTGGGCCCGGGCGTGGTCACAACGCAACCCGGAGGCGTATTGGGAATTTTATGCAGGGGAAAGGTTTATGCCCCCTTATGGGCAATCCCTGGATGTGTGGCGCAAACGGACCCGGGATACCCTGCATGCCCTGACCTTTTTGCGGGTTGAAATCAGCAACCTGGAAATTGTGCGAGAGCTGCCGGAGCCGCTTGCCGGATTGCTCAAAAAGGGGCCCATTGAATTTATTCAGGTGGCATTCCACGAATCCTATCGCTCCAGCCACGTGCAAAATTTTGCCCGGAAACTGATGATCCTGGGCAAAGAGACGGATGGCTGGAAAATTTACCGGGAGATGGTCAGTCTCGCGCCGCGACCGGGCACCGCTGTCCCGTTGGGCTATGCGGTGCAGGTGGCGGCCATGGAGATGGCTGCCAACACCAAAACAGTGCTGGACGAATGGTCGGCCAGAGGGTTCAAACCGACGGCTGTTGCCGTGCTGGATGAAAAAAAACAGCGGCATCATTCCATTCGCGTGGCGCACTTCCGTGAACAGGAACCTGCCCAATTTTTCCGATGGTTGTTGCAAATTGCGACGGGAGTCGATAGCCTGATTGTGCCTGCCGTGGCGGCGGAGATGGGCAGAGAGGCTGAGCCGTCGCTTCCCAAAGGGGAGGCAGAGCAGAGGCCGCAACCACAGGGTTCGGTTGACCAACCCCTTGCCAAACAGGAGCCGAAAAATGTTCCCGACCAGCAATCCGGCAACAGCGCGCCGGCCAAACGGTAACATGTGGGGGGGTTGCCTTTTTTTCTGCGCGTTATTATGGGGCGGGCTGCCGGTGTTGGCGGCGGGGGAGGCAGCGGGTTCGGCTGCGCCTCCGGTCGGGATGGGCATGGCCAAGGCGGTTGGTGCGGTTTGGCGGGTAGAGCTGTTGCCCAAACGGCGCACCACCCTTTCCAGTGAAATGGCGGCTCGCATTATCACGCTTGGGCCCAGGGAGGGGCGGCGGTTTGACAAGGGGGATGTGCTGGTGGCTTTTGACTGTGCCATGGAGGCGGCACAGATGCAGCGGGCCCGGGCCATGCTGGACGCAGCGGAGGCCAAATCCCAGGTCAGTGACCGTCTTTCCCGTTTGCAGGCCACCAGCAAGTTGGAGGAGCGGGTTGCCCAGGCCGAAGCGGCGCAGGCGCGTGCCGAGTTGGCGATCATCCAGGTCAAAATCAACCATTGCCAGGTGCAGGCCCCCTTTGCGGGCCGTGTCATCGCCTTGTCCGCCCAGGAGCATCAATTTGTCAAGGCGGGGGATCCCTTGATGGAAATTCTCGATGAGCAGAGTCTGGAGCTGGTCTTTTTGTTGCCATCGCGGCAACTGCCGCAACTGGCGGTTGGGGAGCGGTTTCAGGTCTACATCGATGAAACCCAGCGGGCCTATCCGGCCAGGATTGTTGCTTTTGGAGCCCTGATCGACTCGGTCAGCCAATCGGTCAAGGTGTTTGGCAGTATCGATGGTTCTTTCCCGGATTTGTTGCCGGGGATGAGTGGTGTCGTTCAATTGGCGACCTCCGAGGCTGCTCCTGCCCCTGTTCCCTCTTCCCCATGAACTCCACCGTTGCGACCGGGCAGACCCCGCCGCCCCTCAATGCCCGGGGGGTTGCCCAGTTGGTGGCATTGATGGGTGTCATACAGAAGGCCAGGGCGTTGGCCGATCCCACGGCGTTCACCTTTTTGGTGGTGAACGAAACCCGATTGGTGACAACCTATCGGCAGGCGGCCTTGTGGCGTGCCGGGGTGGGGGGAGGCGGCTACGTGGAGGGGGTCTCCGGTTTGGCCGTTGCGGATCAGGATGCGCCCTATATTTTGTGGTTGTCCGCCGTGCTGAAACATCTGCACAGCGATATGGGGAACAACACGGGAGAGGCCATTGCCCTGGCTTTTCAGGAGGAATCCAGGGGAGCGGGCGGTCATGCCCATCTGCCGGAGGGGCACCTCGCGGTGACGGAGGTGCTGCCGGCTTCGCTGGCGGAGGGGTGGCAGAGTTGGATGCCTGCATATGGGTTATGGTTGCCGTTGACCTTTTTTCAGGGGGAGAGCGGGGCGGTTCTGGCGTTGGGGGGGCTTTTTTTGGGGCGGGAGAGCCCCTGGACGGCGGTGGAGCGGCAACTGCTGGAGGTGTTGGCGGGTATTTATGCCCTGGTCTGGCAAAATGTGCTTTCCAGACGCAGCTGGATGGGCCGTTTGCTGGATCGCTCGCCTGGCAAAGCCTGGGGTCTGGGACGGGTATTGAAGTGGGCTGTTTTGTTGTTGGGGTTGGGTGCATTGGCTCTGCCGGTGCGTCAATCGGTGTTGGCGCCGGCGGTGGTGACAGCGGCCAATCCGGTTTTTGTCCGTTCTCCGCTGGCGGGTGTGATTGACCGCTTCCATGTGGCCCCCAATGCGGCGGTAGAGGTTGGGCAGTTGTTGTTCAGTCTGGAGGAGACCCAGTTGCGCAATCAACTGGAGACCGCGCAAAAAGAGCAGGAGGTGGCGGCGGCTGAATATCGTCAGACGATACAGAAAGCGACGCGGGATCCGCAGCGGGTGATACAGTCTGTTTTGCAGGAGAAGCGGTTGGAACAAAAGATGGCGGATGTGGACTATCTGTCGGAGCGGTTGAAACGGGTGGATGTGCGGGCGACCCGGTCGGGGATAGCGGTTTTTTCGGACAGCAATGATTGGATTGGTCGGCCTGTCAAGCTGGGTGAGCGGATTTTGACGTTGGCGGACCCGCAGCAGGTCGAGTTGGAGGTTCATCTGCCGGTGGCGGATGCCATCACCTTGGAGGAGGGGGCGGAGGTTGCCCTGTTTTTAAACATTCGTCCGGATGCGCCGTTGCCGGCCGTGTTGGCGTATGCCAGCTATCAGGCCGAGGTGACGGCAGAAGGGATGCTGGCTTATCGGATCAAGGCCCGGTTTACGGATGAGCAGCGCAAGCCGCGCATCGGCCTGACCGGGTTTGCGCGCATCTATCATCAGCGTGTTTCGCTGTTTACGTTATTGACCCGGCGACCGTTGGCGGTGTTGCAGCGGTGGATCAGCCTTTAGCGTGTTCTGCTTTTTATACGCCAACGCGCCCTTTCATCGACACGTTTTGATCCATCGGTCCCGACTCAAGCCGGAAAAAGCGGGTTCGCGGAGGCTGCAATGGTCATCATCTCCCCCAAAAGTCGTTCGTTGCAGAGGGTGGGTATCCTGTTGTCGGCGGTGCTGCCGCTTGTTTATGCCACAGACGCTGCGCCGCCAGGGTGTTTGCTGCTGATTTTCAGCGACACCCCGTTTTGCCTGGAGACAGATCCGGCACTCTTTTGGCTCTACCTGCTGCTGCTGCTCGCCATTCTGTCATATGGCATGGTTGCCGTGATCGGAAGCTGGCGCAACATCGAGCCCGAGTTGCTCGATCATGAGGCCAATCTGTTGCGAAAATGGTCCGGCAAAGGCAGGCACAGGAGCGGAGAACAGCTCCTGTTTCCCCCGAGATCGCTCTTGGCAGCCTGGATCGTCGTTGCCCTCTGGTTTGCTCCCTTTCTCTATCTGGCCATCGTGCATCAGTCCCTCTACCCCTCCGACTTCCAACTGGAATTTACCGCCGTCCTGCTCTTCGGAACCCTGTTTGTGTGGCTGCTGGTACGATGGTTGAGTGAATCCCTCCTCCTCACGCCCGATGGCGTCCAGTATCGCAACCTGCTCAGACGGGGAGGCATTCGGCGTTGGAGTGCCTTTCGCCATCTCGAACTGATTGATGACGGCAACCGTGGTTCCCAGGGCATCCGGCTCTATGCCCGCCGGTTTGGGTCCGATATCGTCGTCAACCGGAACACGCTTCCCAGGAAGGATGATTTTGTAACGGCTTGTCGCTTTATCGTCGCCGCGATGCTTGAGCAGCGCGTGCCGATTCACCTCTCTTTGAGCGGGGTCGAGGCGTGGACCAACGCCTGTCACGACTGAACTGTCGCTCTCGGTTTTCGCTGCTTGAGTTTTTTTGGACAGAGTGGTACACTGCCGCGCGGTTTCAGGTGGATGGTTTTTGTGTACACATGGCCATCAGCGTACATTGAACAAGGAGTCTAACCATGGCAGGCAATTCCCAAAACATCACGATCTCTTCCTGTTCGGATCCCGGTTCTTCATCCGTGGGGTATGTGGAAGGCCTCAGCATCCAACTCAGCGTGCCATACTCGGAGAGCGAGGTTACCGTGAAAATCAACGCTTGTGAGGACGAGTCGCAGGCCGCTTCGGTCAAGGAGACAAAATCCACCAAGACGTTAAAATTTGACTTCGGCAAGAGCAATTCCAAAAAGATCAGACTCAGCCACAACGCCTATACGGTCAAGCTGGAGAGTGCTCGTCCAGGGCAGGATTGCTTCTCCTTCGATTTTTCGGTGGAGTGGTAGGCAAGGAGACCGGACTCCGGTTGTTCCTGGTAAAGATCCGCATTTCATGCGGGGGCTCGGGTTCCTGTGCGCCGTGGGAACCAGTGACACGCCCTGGGCCCCCGCTCTGTTCAAAAGGAGGGTGACTGTTCCATTTCCAAAGAGACCGTCTCCCACTCCAGCATGTTTTTTTCCAACTCCGCCGTGACCTTTTTATCCCGTGCCAGCAACTCGCTCAGCTTTGCCTGATGGATGGATTGATAAATTTCCGGGTCGGCCAGGGCTTGGCTCAGGGCGGCCTGTTCGGTCTCCAACTGTTGAATGCGGTTTTCCAACTGTTTGGCCTGTTGTCGTTTTGACTTGAGAGCCTGTTCCTGGCTTTTGTTGGCCTGTTTGCGCTGCTCACGCTCCATTTTGCGCAGGGATGGCTCCTCCTGCGGGGCGTCGTTGCGCGTCTGCGTCACCCGCTCCAGGTAGCTTTCCAACCTCTCTTCCAGCGGGGTCACCGTACCGCCGGAGACCACCAGAAAACGGCTGCACACGCTCTGCATGAGATCCCGGTCATGGGTGACCAGGATCAGAGAGCCCTGGTACTCTTCCAGGGCATCTGCCAAGGCAGCTCGGGATTCCATATCCAGATGGTTGGTGGGTTCATCCAGCAGCAGCAGGTTGGCCTCTGAGAGAAACATGCGCAGCAGGGCCAGGCGGGCCCGTTCGCCACCGGAGAGCACTTTGACCTGTTTAAAGACCTCCTTGCCGGAAAACAGAAAGCTGCCCAGCAGGGTGCGGAGCGCAGTGTCGCCCATGCCTTGCGGTTTGACCGCCTCCGCCTCTGCCAACAGGGTGGCCTCCGGGTTGAGGGCATCCATGGCGTGCTGGGTAAAATAGGCCGGTTGGACCCGATCTCCCAGCAACAGCTGGCCCGCATCGATGGCCAGTTCGCCAGCCAGCAGCTTGAGCAGGGTGGTTTTGCCTGCCCCGTTGGGACCGAGCAGGCCAATTTTTTCCCCGCGCAGGCAGTCAAAGCTGACGTTGGCAAAGACCGTCGTGCCGGCAAAACCTTTTTGTACACCCCGCACCGTGACCATTTTGAGCGGGGAGCGGCAGGGTTCGGGCAGACGGATGCGCGGAATATCGGCTTTGCTGGCCAGGGATTCCAGGGTTTCCATTTTTTGCAACTGCTTGACCCGGCTTTGTACCTGTTTGGCCTTGCTGGCCTTGGCGCGGAACCGGTTGATAAAACGGCTGATCTCCTCTATTCGCCGCTCCTGTTGCAGCAGCAGTTTTTCCCGTTGTTCCAGCTGGGCCGCTTTTTGTTCCACATAGGCGTCAAAGGCCCCCTGGAATCGATTCAGTTCGCCGCCCTCCAACTCGACGGTAACCTGGGTCACCCGGTTGAGAAAGCCCCGGTCATGGGAGACCGCCACGAAGGTTTGCGGAATGCGGCGCAGATAGTTTTCAAACCAGGCAACCGACTCCATGTCCAGGTGGTTGGTGGGTTCGTCGAGCAAAAACAGGTCGGGTTTGGAAAAGAGCAGTTGCGCCAAAGCCACCCGCATCCGCCAGCCGCCGGAAAAGGCGTTCAGGGGTTGTTCCAACGCAGCGCGGGAAAAGCCCAAACCCATCAAAATGGCACTGGCTCTGGATTCCGCTGCGTAGGAGCCGATCTCCTCCAATCGGTGCTCCACCTCGCCCCATTGACTGACCAAGTGTTGGTGTTCGGCTGCGGTCAGATGGGTGTTTTTATGCAGTTGTTGTTGAAGTTGCTGATGTTGTTGCCGCAGTTCGGTGAGTTCCCGGTCGCCCCGCAGGGTCTCCTGCAGGATGGAGCGGTCTGATGGCTCCATCTCTTGGCGCAGGGTGCCAATGCGCACCGTCTCCGGGTAGCTGACATGGCCCGCATCCACCTCTTCCAGGCGTTCAATAATGCGCAAGAGGGTTGTTTTCCCGGCTCCGTTGGGACCGATCAACCCCACCTTTTCCCCGCTGTTGACGGTCAGGCTGGCGTTATTGAGGAGTGTTTGGGCCCCAAAGCTTTTGCGGATGTTTTCCAGTAGGATCATGGTGGCAAATCGGTGCGGCTGATGGTCGGTTTTTGTTTATTAATCAACAGCGGGGGGGTGGGGGCGTGACGCCTCTCAGACCCCGCCATGATTGAAACGGATGGGGTCACTGGATGCTGGCCAGGGCCTGTTCCAGATCGGCGATGGTATCTTCCACATCCTCCAGACCGATCGAGAGTCGCACCAACCCATCGGTGACACCGGCGGCCTGGCGCATCTCGGGACTCAGACGGCCATGGGTGGTGGTGGCCGGGTGGGTGACCAGCGTGCGCACATCCCCCAGATTGGCCGTGATGGTGGCCAGTTGGAGCGTATCGATAAAACGGTGGGCCTGGGCACGGGAGCCCAGTTCCAGACAGAGAATGGCACCAAAACGGCGCATCTGCCGGGCTGCCAACGCATGTTGCCGATGGCTTGTGAGACCGGGATAGTGGACGGCCATGGGTGGTTTTAACCGTGCAGCCAAGTGGTGGGCAACCTGTTCGGCGTTGTCACACTGTTTTTCCATGCGCAGGGACAAGGTTTCCAACCCTTTATAGAGTACCCAGGCATTGAAGGGGGAGAGGACAGGGCCTGTATTGCGCAGGAAGGGGTAGACATGCTCCATCAACAGGGCCTGGCTGCCGACAATCGCCCCCCCCATGACCCGACCTTGCCCGTCCATGTATTTGGTGGCCGAATGGATCACCAACTGGGCACCCAACTCCAGCGGGCGTTGCAGACAGGGCGTGCAGAAAACATTGTCGACGGCCAGGAGTATGTTGTGTTCACTGGCCAGTTGTGCCAGGGCAGACAGATCAGCCAGTTCCAGGGTGGGATTGGCGGGTGTTTCCAGATAAAACATCCGTGTTTGCGGGGTGATGGCCTGTCGCCAACTCTCCAGGTCGGAGAGTGGAACCTGGCTGATGCGAATGCCGAGGCGCGCCAGCAGGGTATTGGCGATGGTGGTGGTGGAGCCAAATACCGAGCGGCTGAGGACCAGATGGTCACCGGCAGAGAGAAAGGAGAGAAAAAGGGTGGTGATGGCCGCCATGCCGGAGGCCGTGGCGAGGGCCTTCTCCCCATTTTCCATGGCCGCGATCCGCTCTTCAAAGGCGGCAACCGAAGGGTTGGTGAAACGGCTGTAGATGTTGCCCTCTTCTTTGCCCGCAAACAGGGCCTCGGCCTGGGCGGCGGAGTCGAAAACAAAGCTGGAGGTCAGGAACAGCGCGGGGCTGTTTTCCCGTTCCGGTGTGGTGTGGCGACCAGCGTGCAGTGCTGTGGTGGCAATGCCTCGACGGGGTGTGGAAGCTTGGATCGGCTTGTTCATGTGTTCTCTGCCATCTTTTCTGTAGGGAAGGGTGGGGCTCACTGCTTTCAGCAATTGACAAGGTTGCCCGAACTCTGGTAGCAATGCCAGTGGAAAATGTGGTACGGGGTATTTATTTTTGTGCTGGGCCCGCGTGGCGGAATAGGTAGACGCCGCGGACTTAAAATCCGCTGATCGCAAGGTCGTCCCGGTTCAACTCCGGGCGTGGGCACCACATCCACTTCCAGGACGTTCCGGTGAGTTGCAAAAGAGCCAGAAAGATAAACGCTTTCCGGCTTTTTTGTTTCTGGAGAGTTCCAGGGAATTCTATTGACATCCAGCAAAGATGACGGTATTTTTGGCGGCAGTTCTGCTGGTCACCAGATGACATACCGTCACCCATGGCCAGACGAGATACCGTCACATGCCCAAATAGGCACCAAGATTGATGTTTATGGCAAATGAGATACCGTCATGCCACTTTCAGATACCGCCATTCGCAACGCAAAACCAACAGACAAGCCATTCAAGCTGGCCGACAGTGGCGGCATGTATCTTCTGGTGAATCAGGCCGGACGGTATTTCAGAATAGACTACCGCTTTGACGGTAGGCGCAAGACGCTGGCTTTGGGAGTTTATCCCGACGTATCCTTAAAACAGGCACGGGAACGACGAGACGAAGCACGGCGGTTACTGGCTGAAGGTATTGACCCTGGCGTACACCGGAAAGTGACCAAAACCATGGCCACCAACCGTACGGAGGATTCTTTTGAAGCGGTTGCGCGGGAATGGTATGCCCGCAATCTTGCCAAGTGGGTGGAGTCTCATGCCGACGACATTATCCGGCGGCTGGAGCGGGATGTTTTTCCCTGGGTAAGCTCACGGCCAATCAAAGAGATTACCGCACCAGAGCTGTTGACTCTCTTGCGGCGCATCGAGGAGAGAGGAACCATTGAGACGGCGCACCGAGTAAAGTCAATCTGTTCAAGAGTTTTCCGGTATGCCATCGCCACCGGGCGGGTTGACCGTGACCCTGCTGCGGATCTGCGGGGTGCGCTTGCTCCGGTTGTGACTTCCCACCGGGCAAGCATTACGGACCCTGGAGAAATCGGCGCACTGTTGCGGGCCATTGATGCCTATAAGGGCACGTTCGTTGCTCGCTGTGCGTTGAAGTTGGCACCCATGTTGTTTGTTCGTCCAGGGGAGTTGCGACAAGCGGAATGGTCTGAGTTTGATCTTGATGGGGGAGAGTGGCGCATCCCTGCTGCAAAGATGAAGATGAGGGAAATGCACATTGTCCCGCTGGCGAGACAGGCGGTTGCCATTCTTCAGGAACTCCAACCGTTGACGGGAGCGGGCCGGTATGTTTTTCCAAGCGTGCGTACCGATGAAAGACCGATGAGCGAAAACACCGTTCTTTCGGCGTTGCGGCGCATGGGGTACGCCAACGACGAAGTGTGTGGGCACGGGTTCCGTTCCACGGCAAGCACCCTGTTGAATGAGCAAGGGTACAATCGAGACTGGATAGAACGCCAGTTGGCACACAGCGAACGGGACGACGTGCGGGCGGCTTACAACTACGCACAGCACCTGCCAGAACGGCGGCGCATGATGCAAGCATGGGCGGATTACCTGGACGAGTTGCGGAGGGGAAGCGAAAGGTGAAAGAGAAGTCAATGATGGAGGCTACTGAGACGATGACGAGTCGATCGAAAAACCATGGGCAGGCTACCTCAATCAGCCTTCCGGTTTCGTCATCGACGATTCTGTGGTTGTTCGGTCTTTTTTGTTGTCAAAGACCCTCTCTGTGATGAATGCAGTAACCAACGAAGCCGACGACACCCCACCAATAACAGAGGCAAATATTTCATGACCAAGAAAGGCCATGACTCCAGCTAAAACATATCCTGCCAGAACGGCCACCAAGCCGAATTGCTGGCCTCTCCGATACCTAGCATTGTCTGATTGTAACCGCTCCTTTTCTAACAGCAACCGATCTTTTTCGAGTTCAACAAGAGATGCGTTATGCGCATGGCTCTGCTCAAGATTGAATTTCTCCAGTTCTTGCCGGTGTGTCTCCTGTCGTTCCATGACCGACACAATGCGCCCAGGAAAAGAAGGATCAATCTGGCCGTAAAGCCCGAGAGCGTTTGGATCTGGAATGGGACCAACGCTGACGGTGGTAATGTTTGGTGCTTGAGCGGGAGGCTGGTGTGCTGCTTGCTGCTGAACCATGAGGCCCTGTTGTCGTGGCAACGTCCTTCCCGCCCGTCTGTTAGGGGTGGACATTCAAGCCCAGACTCGTCGCAGCATTACGGAGAGCTTCACCAGTCTGTATCCAGTCACCCCTGATGGCAGCAGCATTGAACGCGGCAGCTTCATCGGCTGAAAGTGGTTGAGCAGGCTGGCAGAGCCCATTCAGATATGACTCAGACGCGCAGTCCGACGCATAGCGGTTGAACGGCAGAATCCTGGCTAAGCTGCCAACACCAGCGATAAATATCCGCATATTTCCGTTCATATATGGCTCGTCTATTGTTAAGGATTGCACCACACCAGTCATCCGACCCAACACCCGGGTCGATTCCCGCCGTAACCGTCTTCCAGGAACTCCTTGGAACCTACTGGAACACAATTTAATGCTGTACTGGAAGGGTGGCGTGTGTCAAGCTGAATAATTCCTGTACGTAAAATTTTAATGTCTTACCTTCTCAGATTCTGCCCGCCATTGAGGACATGGGATTAGGGTTTGCATGGACAAGCTGTTTCCTGGTGTTGAACCCGCAACAAACGGTAAATCATCATACTCTTCCGCCAGCCCACACTACCCGTCCAATAATTCGCAATGTTTCCAATTCATGCTCTCCTGGCACGCGCGATTTATATCTTGGATTGTCTGACAGAATTTCAATCTGACCACGCCCCACTCTTTGAATCCTCTTGACGAAAACCTCCCCCTCCAGGTTGAAGACGTAGATGGCATCGTCGGAGAACTCGACGCAATCACGCCGGTCAATCAGGATCAGGTCTCCAGACGACAACGTTGGGTGCATTGAGTCACCGCGTACCCGGATTACTGCCACCTTCTTCCGATCCAAGTCTAAATCCTGGATAAAATCCTCTCTGAACGCGATAAAATCATCGGCAAACTCGTTATCAACATGGCACCCATCTCCTGCAGACGCCTCAACCATCGAATATTCAGGCACGTAAATCATCCCCTCCCTTTGGTTGGTGTTTTGAATGACCGGCTCTGCCCTTAGTTCCATCCCCTCATCGGTCATGACCCACCTGTCAGTAATACGATAATGTTTCGATAGTTTCGTCAACATTTCGACGTATATGCGCTGCTTGCCTCGTTCCATCGCTGAAATTGTGTCGGATTTCCCGCCAATCAACTCAGCAATCTCCTCTTGTGTTGCGCCGGTTGCATAACGTAACGCCTTGATTGGATTCATAAATAAAAAAACCCCCTCTTGCCGAAAATGTTTCGTTGACAAAGCGATAATGAATCGACATGATAATGTTCATCACCATAGATCACCAAGACTTAAGCAACAGGAATGCCACAATGAACAGCGTCGTCCCCTTCAACTTTGAGTCACAGCAGGTCCGGGTCATCGACCTTGGCGGCAAGCCATGGGTTGTGGCCAAAGATGTGGCTGA
>PEAG01000006.1 GCA_002753505.1 Magnetococcales bacterium HCHbin5
TGCCAACCGTGATCGCTGTTGAGTTTGGCGGCCATGGCCAACTGGTCGTGCGGTGCCGTGATGGGATAGACCAGGACTGAGATTTCCCGATCCACCCCGTCATACCGTTTCCGGTAGGCCAACCAGCGATGCTTGCCATCCAACAGCTTCATGTCTGCCGAGACGGAGATGAATTTTCGTGCCGCTTCGATCTCCTCGATATGTTCTGCGTACCGCTGTACCAGCACCGGATCGTGTCCGGACCGTGGGTAGATCACCTCGTCGAATACGATCTCGGACAGCTTTGCGGTTTTGAGTTCCGGTTGCATGGCGTTTTCTCTCCTCCAGAAAAGGGAAGCCCGCCGCAGATTTCCCTGGGCGGGCGTTACCTCCAGAGGTCTCCTGGTGCTGGCACACCTGTGGAGGAGAACAGGGACCGCTCAAGGCGATCACCAGGAGACATCGGAAGGTTCGGTAAATCTCTGTGCTCCGACACCCCGTGCCATCGGGGTGGAAACGAAAATGGCTGCAAAAGGCGGCCAGGGTATGCGGAAATACAAAACCGCCTCAGGTTACCCTGGGCGGTTTTGTGAATGGTTGTCTGCTGGTTTGTGGGTTACTGTGTGCGTGCTTCCCCAATTGTAGTGAGAATCATAGCAGATTCTGTCAAACATGTCCCAAGAATAGTTGTTGGGATAAGTCATCCCAACAACTATTTCTGCAGGAACATTGAAATCAATCTGTTGGAAGTTTTTCGTCCGCTATTCTGCGCAACAAACGCAACATCCCGTGTTGCATTTGTTGCGTCGATCAAATGGATTCGATCTTTTTTGCCAATCTGCATGCTCTGGACCGCAACGCGATGTCACTCAAGCCCTTCGCAGAAAATGCCTGCCGATATGCGTCTGTTGCGTTGCCCGTTCGCAGATATTCCCGGCGAAAAACATCCTCTTTGCTCTCGTTCGACTGCATTGACCTCTTGCTCACGTTGATTGCCGACGCAATGGTCATCAGCGATGCCATCCATACGCGCCAGGCCATCATCCGACTCATTCCCACCTTGGCGCAGATTGTCTTGCGCGGCATACCCTCGGCATGCATCCAGACCAGTCGTACCTGGTCTGGTTCCAATTGGCACAGCCAATGTAGTGCCTCGTCCATCCGAGTGATGGCCTCCGGGGTCGGAGGGTCAAGCCGGAGTTTCACCTCATCCTGTCCCGATGCGTTGGCAAGGTCAATCACCACCTCCGGCCAACTGCTGACGTAGCCCCTGGGTTTCAATCCGCTGACGCGCAACGTCCGCAGGGTTCTGACTGCCTCTTCCATCCTGGCAGAAACCATCTTGGGAGTCCATTTGCTGTTACCCTGTTTGTCCATGCTGTCTCCCCCTGCGTCCTCGCCCATAAAGTTTTTCTCCGAGCTGCCTGTCCAGTTCCTGCTCTAGCCAAGTCAGGCGCGTATCGTTGTCTGCCACGACCAGAATTCCGTGGCTGTTCCAGCCGTAGACTTTGGTAGCCTCGGCATTGATGGTAAATCCCTGGACTCTGCTCAGACAGGAGCGTGGTTGGGTTGGTCCGCCGATCATGGCATCACCTCCTCTTCCAACGCCCAGTGCAGGATGGCCAGCGCGTCGGCGGCATTGTCGTCGGCAGGGTTGTGCCCCTTCCGCCGCATGGCCTCGATCACTTCCGACTTGGAGGCATTGCCTTTCCCCGTCGCATGCCGTTTGATGGTGCCGACCGGCACACCCCGATACGGGATCTCCTGCTGCTCGGCCCAGGCGGTCAGGTGCGCCAGGAACCCTCCGTAGACGTGGGCGGCCGTCACACCAGCGTGAGCCCTGACCTCCTCGAACAGAATTTTCTCGATGGGCCCGGCAAACCGGCTCACTTCGTCCAGCCAGTGCTTGAACCGGACGAACGCCATACCACCCCCTTCAAACCGGCCCGGTCTGAATTCCACCGTGCCGCTGGTGATGGTGCCGTCGGCCTGATGCAGGGCCCATCCCGTCTTGCTACCCAGATCCAGGGTGAGAATGTTGCGGGCATTATCCATGGCTGCCACTCCCCGCGACCGCGTTGGCCAGTTCTGCTACGGCCATGGCCAATTCGGAGTGAACATTGACGGACGAATTCTTCGCGAGAGACCGTTTTTGTCCGCGACCCCCGGCACGCTCAAGCGACTCAAACATTCTGCCGATGAGCTTGCACCCCTTGTCCAGATTGGTTTTTGCCCTTTCTTCGGCGGTGACAACCCATCCAAGATACTGACAGATCGCACGGAAACCATCCTCTGTCAGACAGTGAATCTGCTGGGCTCTGCGCGCTTGGTCCGGCAAGAACCAGATGCGGTCGTAGTCTTTGCTGTTGATCACCCCAGTGCGCAGCAGACTTTCCACCCGTTGCATGAGGTAGTCGTGCTCAATCTGACACTCCTCGCTGATGGCCAACGTTGTGGTCCAGACTTTGCCGTACTCGATGTGGATCGGGCAGATGGCCTGCTGGAAGCTCAGCATCCTGCGGTGGGACATACGCAGTTCCTGGCGCGGCGTATGAGCGATGGACTCCAGAACCCTGGCACTGTCCAGTTCCTGCACCACCCGTTCAAGCTTTTCCGAAATGACAACATCCGCTTTGCCATAGCCACCAGTCTTGCGAACGGTCGGCAATACCTCATGGGTGACCCACCGCTTGAAGCGTTTGGCCTCCGGTTTGGTGGAGCCGAAAATCAGCGCATACAGGCCGGACTCGTTGACGTAGTTTGCCTGCTGGGTCCGGCCCCAGCTGTCGATGACCTCCAATTTCTGGAGGTCATCTTCATCAACGTGTGATGCTACTGCCTGATGTGGGTTGCCAAACCCCAACACACTGCAAACATCCCCTGCGTGGAACCACGGTGCGCCGTGCTCGTCGATGGTGACACGCACTGCGTGCTCCTCGAAGTCAAATGGAATCAAATTGTTGATAGGTGCGCTCTTCGGCGCGGATTGCGAAACAGCCATCGTCCTCACTCCTCATGGTGAAATTGGTGAGGGCGATGGAAAGGGTGGGGCCAACCCACTGTCTCCCTCGCTCTGCGAGATAGATCGTTCGGTTCAATTGGGTAAAAACTGCCAAAAATTCCAGTAAAATCTACATGGCCGTCACCTCCTTAACTCTATGATCATTAACATATAAATATATAAATTGTATAAATTATATAAATTACAGTATATATAGGATAAGGGAGAGGGATCCTCCCCTTATAGGGGACTCCCTGGATCTGGGGGATATGCCTATATCTGTGTATATAGATAGACCTCCCAGAAATTTACAATTTTATGTTTTTGTGCTTGTTTACAATGTCTTGTGAGTTTCTTGTGTCAACAATTTTTCTGTACATTTATCAGTCAGGAGCCGCAAGCCGGTAAAAAGTGGTTGGCTTTGGTCCCTGGCTCAACTGGACTTCCACCAGGATGGAGCCACTTTCCAAAAGATCGGCAATGACCTCCTCTCGTTCGCGCCGAGGGATGGAACGAGTCTGAAGGCATAGGCTGCTCTTGCTGAACCCCTTCGGCCCTGCGCTGCGGATAAGCTCCAGAATGCGCTTGTGGTTTTGCTCGACCATGTTGTCGGCCACATGCTGCTCCACCTCCTTGATGAGGGTGGCAACGCTGTGACGAACCAGACCAATGCCCCAGCAGGCATCCACGTCGCGGATTACCGGATTGTCGGGATTGGCGGCCACAGCCCGGATCATGGCCACCTTGGCGGCATGCTCCCACACCCGCGCCAGGATGGGAGAATAGGCCGAACCCTTGTGCTGGCGTAGCTGCTCGGTCACCTGTAGACTCAAGTCGTCGAACAGGGCAACAGCCTCCTGCGCCATGGGAACGACCGAGGGGGTGATGGCGGTGGTGCCGTCTTTGGTGAGCCCCATCAGGTTGCCTGCCCCTTTGCCACCGCTCTTGGAGAGATATTCAAGGGCTGAAATCAGGCTGGACGGCAGTTCCCGCGACCCAATACGTTGGTTGCGTTCGGGATAGTCCTCCAGGGTACGGAGGATCAGAAAACGGGCCAGCGAGCCGTCGGCCACGTTGGCACTCTTCAAGGCCGACCAAAAAACCACTGGCGTGGTGGTGCCGTAGACGCAAAGACATGGCTGGTTGATATCCTGCCGCTCTATACCGGCATACTCCGCGCCCAGGTAGATCGTCCCGGCAGCGGAGTGGATCTCCGTCATCAGATCCAGGATCTCGGTGATGTAACGGGGAAACCTCTTGCGGTCGGCAGCGGCCTGGAGAAACATGCCGAATTCGTCGAGTTGGAAAAGGCTGCCTGCCTTGCGATGGATGGCCCGCAGCAACCCGGCACCAGAGGCTATGCGATTGCCGCCCAGGTGCTCATGCAGACTGGCGGCATGGAACACCTGGTTGATTATCTCCCGGCTGTGGTTTTTGCCAGAACCGCTCTCGGCGATACCCACAACGTAGAGGTTGGTGCGCAGGTTGGTTTCGCTGCGGAAGCGATGCGCCATCACGGCACCCAACGCGCTGAGCGCGTTGCCGACCGCCAGCAATGGCTGGGGCTGGATGGCGGTTGAGAGCATGAACTCCAACAGCTCTTTCAGCACCCCCTCCACGTCGGTTGGATCGAAGTCACTGCTGCCTGCCAGGATGGGTGCCGTTTGGGCGACTGGGGGGGATGCCTGTGCCTGCTGCACCTTGCGCAGCAACCCTTCCGCCGGATGTGGACCTGGATGGTGGTTGGCCGGGTTCAATACCAGGGAAGCGTCTGGCTTCCAGCCGTTGCGCTGAGCCAGATGGTAGAGAGTCCCCGCACCGATGCTGGTGGGGTGAAAACTCTCCCAGGCACGGGCGGTGGTTTCGGCAACGTTTTTGGAGGACGATGCCGACCAGTCAGCGAACAGGTATTCGCCTGCATCTCCCAAGGCACCCTTGATGGCCATGCCGATGCGTACCCAGTCGTCGTAGGGCAGCTCGGCATTGACGATGTAGCGCAGGGCATCGGCCACTGCCTCTGGTGTGCCGGCCTGTTCAGTGCCGGGATGGTACGTACCGGTTACCACCGGACGCACCGGAAGGTCGGCATGGCTCTGTTCGAGTCGAACAGGCCGCATACCCTCTGGCAAGAGTGCCAATGCCGCATCGATGAAGGCCCGCGCCTGCTCCTCGCTGATGGCAGGAAGATCCGCCAGGGTCAGGTCGGACAGGGACTTGACCGGCCACTCGTAAGGCCGACCGGTGCCGGGATGAATGGCATAGGCCACGAACTGCTGCCCCTGGCAGAGTACCTCCAGAGGATGCGCTTTGATGCCTTTGAAGGGGGTCACCGTCCGGTAGACCAGCACCCGCTTGGGATGCTGCCCGATACGCACGGCCTGCGTCTCCCCCAGCATCTGAAACGCCAGCGCATGGAGACGATCTGCCAACTCGACATCACCGGTGATATCGATGTCCACGGCGGCCACCATCCCGCCGGGAATACCAATACCCGCACCCGGCCATTGCTTCCAGATGGCCAGTTCATGCACCGTGGTAGCGCGGGTGGCGTGTTTGGTCCACCCCTTGTACGGGAACCATTTACCCTGTTCGAAGCGGCCTGGAAACTTTTCTCCCGGCATGATGGGCAGGAAGGAAAATCCGCCAGCGGCCAGCTTGTCTCCATGAGTGATCATAAAGTTTTCGTTCATTTTTTACCTTTTTCGTTTCTCAAAACGGGACATCATCCCAGGTATTGTTGACATCAAACGTGGCTTTGGCCTCCAGGTAGGTGGAGACGATCACCTGGATCAGGGTCGTAAACTCCTCCACCGTGAAGAGAGCCATATCTGTTTTGCCGAGGCTCTCGATGTATTCACCTGCCCTCGGCCCGGCGGCCCGCATGGCCGCCAGTTCGCGTTCCGTTGGATCAACCATCAGTCGTGCTCCTGTTCGTCTGGCTCGTAATTTCTCGCCCGGCAGTGCCCGGAAGGTGCCGCCCATTAGGATCAGCACCAAAGTGGCATCGCAGTTGAGAATCTGTCTGAATACTCGTTGCTCCTTGCCCGGCACCTCCTCCAGATCGGCCGTGCGGCATGGCGTCCCGGCTGGGAGAACCAAAAATCCCTGACCGGGGTTGTGCCAAGTGGTGGCAACGGAAGTCTCCATGGGGTTACCCACGGATTGCCCCTCTGTCGAATTTGGCATCCACCACCTCCACCCATTGCCCCGAGTTGCGGACGGCGATGCTGGAAGGAACTTTCAGGGCATGGATCTGCTCCATGGCCTGCTCAACCGTATCCGGCACCGGCATGCCGAGACTGGCGCGACGTGTCCACCACCGCTCTGCTCTTTTGCGGGCAAAACCGTCATGCTCGAAGCAGACCCACTCCCGGTATTGAAGCAACCCGGACTGGTACTCCACCCGCATGGAAAGGGGCTTGCCGGGTTTTTCGTGGAAGTGGTAAGAGATCTCATGCACCGGCACCCACTCTGGCTTGCCTGTGGTCAAAATCTCCTGGGTGGTGGCCGTCGGATCCAATTTGATTTCCGGCGGCGGAAATGCGTAATTGCATTGGATGCAAAATTTTTCTGCCGCAGGGTTGATGGTGTTACAGTTGGGACACACCTTGATGGGAGCCCCACCACCCCCTTCTGCCGGTGCCTTCTTGGGCTGAACCCTGTCGATGGGGCCATGTCGCGCCACGTTGCCCGCAAAGTCCAACACCAGGCAGTCGCTCTTGTTCGGAGCCAGCCGCATGCCCCGACCGGCAATCTGGACGTAAAGGCCGGTGGACTTGGTGGGGCGCAGCATGGCGATCAGGTCCACCTGTGGGGCGTTGAAGCCGGTGGTCAGGACGTTCATGGCCGACAAAGCCCGGATCTCGCCCCGCTTGAAGGCGGCAATAATCTGGTCGCGCTCCTCCTTCGGGGTATCGCCAAAGATGCAGGCACAGGAGATACCCCGCTCCTGCACCGCATCCCGCACATGACTGGCATGTGAGACACCGGAGCAGAAGATCAACCAGGAACGGCGATCCTGGCCAAAGGCGAGGATCTCGTTCACGGCCGCCTGGGTGACCGGGTCCAGATCCACCGCCGCTTCCAGTTGGCCGGGGATGAACTCCCCGCCTCGGGAGCCGACGCCGGTGACATCCAACTGGGTGTCGGTGAGTTTGCTGATGAGAGGGCACAGAAACCCCTGTTCCACCAGATCCCGCACCGGCATCTCAAAAGCGATGTCATCGAAGAGAGCGTCCTTGCCCTCGTGCAGCAGGCCGCTGTCCAACCGGTATGGGGTGGCTGTCAGCCCGATAATCTTCATGTACGGGTTGATGCGCTTCAGATCCTCCAGAAAACGCTGGTACATGGTGTCGGACTTGCGGGGAATTAAATGCGCTTCATCGACCAGCACCAGATCCGCTCTCTGGATGTCATAGGCCCGCTTATGAACCGACTGGATGCCGCAAAAGAGCACCTGCGCATCCGTATCCCGCTGGTTCATGCCTGCGCTGTAGATGCCCGCCGGAGCCTCCGGCCAGAGGTTGATCAGCTCGGCAAAATTCTGGCTGATCAGCTCCCGGACGTGGGTCACCACCAGGATACGGGTGTCGGGATAGAGTTGGATCGCCTCCTTGATGAAGGTTGCCATAACGAAAGATTTTCCTGAAGCGGTTGGAAGAATAACCAAAGGATTTCCGGTATTTTGCTCAAAATACCGATACAGGGCATCGATGGCATCACGTTGATAAACTCGCAAAGTCAGCATGTCACACCTCCATCCCGCCACTGGCTCCCGTCGCGCAAGCGGTACTCCACCCATCCCCCGTTGGTGTCGGCATCCACCTGCTCGCCAGGAACCAAATCGGGGATATAGAGATGCGCTGTGCAGCCCGCTTTTTGCTCGCCGATGCTCATCACTCTCTCAACAGGCCCACACAACCAAAAACCCGCATCGGTGGGAGTGGCGTGGAGACAGGTGCGGCAATTGCGCTCTGCCCAGGATGACTCATGGCAGAGGGAGTGATGACTGCACATGCGGCACTGGTACCAGTCAGGATCGCTACTGATCCGCACCGGGGGATACGCCGCGTGGATGATCCGTCCCGCCTTGGCCAGCAGTTTCAACGCCTCTGCTTCGTCGGCATGTACCCGTTCGGAATAGACGTCATCAGTGTCCTTGTTGACCGCCAAGTACAACGCCCTGGTCATGCCGGTCAGGTGCATGTAGATCTGCATCTGGGCAAAATGCTGGGGCTTGGATTTTTGCACCCCCTCCTTGCGCAGTTCAGCGAAGGATGCTGCGTTGTGGGTTTTGAACTCACAGACGTGCCAGGTCTTGGGAGCCTCAATCACACCAATAGCGGCGGCATCCAGGCTGCCGCCGAAGTGGCCGCCGCAGGCCTGAACCCGCCATTGGCGACCGGTCTGGGGATCAACATCCAGCACGGTGACACCGATGCGGCGCAGGTTGCGAATGAGCCGGATCTCTTCCTGTTGGCCGGTCTCGAACAGGCGCAACATGCGCCCGCCGAACCGGGAACGAACCGCCCACCGAAAGTCGAGCCAAAGGGCACGCTCGCACTCTTTGCCGATGAGAGATGCCCCAAGGTGGGGACGGAATCCGTCCCCATTGTCCGACTCATAGGCAGCAAAAATGGCATCAACCGTGGGAGGGTTGGGATTGGGAAGGAGTGCCATCACGCACCCCCTTGCTGGAGCAGGCGATACGCCTCGTCCAGCACCCCGCGCCATTCAGTCTCGTCATAATCACGGCGCACGATGGCGATGATGGTATCTTTCAGTCTGGCCTTGTTCGCCGACGCACAGTGCCGAATATGCTCCTGGAGATGGGCCAACTCCTCACGCTTGAAACGCAGAGAAGTCCGTGCGCGGCGGAACCAGTCTGTATCGATGCGTCCGCCGTTTGCCTGCCGTTCCATGTCGGCGGCGGCCAACTGATCGCGGATAGCGGCAATGTCGAATTGCAGCTTGAGAATGCGGGAACGGCATTCTTCTTGGGTGGAAGGCAAATCGGGCTTGTCCCGGCCCTCCTGATGGTGCAAGATGGTGGTATCCATGGAACTTCTCCAAAAAAGATGTCTTATGGGTAGGGCGGTCTGTCACCGGTGCTTGGCGGCGAATGGGACAGAACCGCCCGTTAATTTGCCTCAACCCATCCTCCGCCAGGGGCCAACCCCACTGGCAGTGGTTGGAGGCGTTTGGGCAGCAGGCTGCTGCACTGGTTGCGGCTGAGCCTGATACTGTGTCGGCTGCGGCTGTTGCACCTGCTGGGGTGCTTGGTGCTGCTGTACCTGCTGTTGCGGTGCCGCTTGGGACTGTGCCTGATACTGCACCGGTTGGGGTTGCGGTGCCGCTTGGGACTGTGCCTGATACTGCACCGGTTGGGGTTGCGGTGCCGCCTGGGGCTGATACTGTGCTGGTTGCGGCTGTGGCTGCGGTGCCGGTTGGGGCTGTGTCTGATACTGTGCCGCGTGCCGTGGCGGTGGCGGCTGATAGGCCTGCTGAGAAACCTGGCCAGCATTGGCGGCCGCCTTGTAACCCTTCACTGTGTTGTACCCCTCTTTGTCCACCACCACCTTCACAACCAACGGCCGGAAGTGGAGTTCCTCCGAGTCGCTCACCTGCATCCGCCCCACGGCGTGGCAGATGGCCGACAGAGTGCGCTGAGCAATCTCCTCTGCCTGCCGGTTTGGGTTGATCAGGTTGAGCCGGTCAAACAGCTTTTTGCCAACCATGGCCCCGTCCAGTACCTCCATTTCCATGAAGAGATACTGACCGGTTCCAGCCTTGGTCGCCCTCATTTCGCTGGTGATGATCTGCACCCGATATTCACCAGGAGGCAGGGTCTCATGTGGTTGGTTGGGGTCCACCTGGGTGGCATCGAAAGTTCCGCCGAGTTGTGCCATTGTAGTGCTCCTTATGCGCTGACAGTGTTGGTTGGTATGGTTCCAGCGAGATACGCTTCGAGTGTTGGCCACTCCATGGGCAGCTCACCGGGCAGGTTGTAACGGTTTTTGGCCAAAAAGGCCGGACGCTCAGTGGTGAAGATCAACCGGGTGCAATCACCCACTGCGCGGGTCACCTTTTTGTTGAAGCCAACGTCAGTTTTCGTGGTACTCACCCGGTAGTTGCAAAACAGAACACAATCGCTGTGTTCCACCAGCAGGGCCGCCGCTTTCTGATGCAGCTTGATGTCATACCGGTCGTATGGCTCATGCTCCGGGGAGTCAAACCGCCGCACAACGGCATGGGCGATCTGGATGACCAGCATCCCCTTCTCGGTACGCAAGCGGTTCAACCGGCCGATGTATTCGCGCCACAGATCGATGGCAAACATGTAACCCTTGCCATAATTCAATTCCTCCATGGAATTGACCTTTTGGCGCAGACAGACCTCTGCCCAGATCAGTGGCTCCAGCCAGTCGAGACTGTCGATGACGAAGCTTTCGAAGGCGTGTTGCTCATTGAGCAGGGCATCCATGGCACCCAGGACGTCGGCAAAGGATTTGGCCTGGGGGAAAGAGATGACATCCAGCTTGCCCAACCCATCCTCCGTGGGCACAAAGACTGCTGCGGGAGCGCAAGATGCCAACGTGGTTTTGCCAACACCAGCCCCGCCATAGAGCAGGATGCGCGGGGGCAGGTTGATCTGACGGCGTTGCAGTGAGCCGAGAGAAATGGCCATTACACGCCTCCTTGGCCGTTGGGCCGGGTTGAAAGGTTGTTCACTGTTTTTTTCGGCATTGTTCGTCTCCTCAAAGTTGATTGGGTTATGCTGCCAGATGGGCAGAACATTTACTGACCGGCACTAAGTGCCGGAGGTACTTCTCTTCGATGCGCTGTGCTGCCTGTTCAGGATCCACGCTCATCAAACTGCAGATAAAGCAAAAACTCCCCGGTGCCATCGAACGATCCCGAAAAAAACGTTTGAGATCCCTGACATCAGACCGGAACAGATGATTGCTCCACAATTCCGGCTCCTTCTGAACCTTCTTCAGCAGCCTCGCAGTGTCTCTAACAGCCTGGGCGAGAACGGCGATCCACAATTCTTTTTCCGGTTCCATCTCATTGATCCTTCATCGAGCCATCGCATAATTGGCCATCAGACAACGCTCCTTGGCCGGAATGAGGTACTGCAGGTACAATTCATGGATGCGCTTAGTCGCCTGCACCGGATCCAGTTCCAACAGATCGCAAATGAAGCCAAAACCACCGGGATCCATGGAGCAATGCTGAAAAAACAGACGGATGCCCAACGCCTCCTCGCGAAACTCCGGATCACTCCAAATACCGGGATTGTTCTGAATTTGAGTGGCCATGGCTTCCGCGTCATCTGTGGCTTGTTTGAGAACGGCTACCCAAAGCTCTTTCTCCGGATTGATGCTGCAGTTGCTGGTAAAGACAGTCAGTGTTGAAAGCATGGCCATTCCCCTATTGATTGAACCTGTGGTAATTGTTTGCCTCGTAGTGCTCGATATCTGCTTGGCTGTACAAAATGCGGCCACCTATCTTCAGAAAGGGTGGCCCCTTGCGCATCCCCCTCCAGTTCTGCAGCGTCTTGGTTGCAATCCCCCAGCGACGAGCAAGCTGACTTGTGTTGATGAGTTCGTTCCCCATATTTTCCTCCGTGATGCTGCTGAACTTGGGGAGCATGATACGGCAGTCGAGGTTAGGCAGAAGTTAGGCAGAAGTTAGGCAGGAGGTTAGAAATGAATTTGCCTCAAAAATTTTTCCAACACGCATCAGAGATCAACTAGTTGATTTATATGCGTTTAGCTAAAACAGACAGGTTCATGCCCATTTCTGGTAATGGTTAGGCAGAAGTTAGGCAGAGGTTAGGCAGAGGTTAGGCGGTGGTGGAGACATTAGGCAGGAATAGTGTGATGCCAAGCAGAAAGTGGCCGAAAAAGTGCGCAGAAAATGGCTCTCTGTCGAGCGATTCCTTGCTGGATAAGGTTAGGCAGAGAATAGGCATGGGTTAGGCAGACTGGCGATACCGGTCTACCACACAGCGGTTGATGGTTAGGCAGAGTACTGAGACTGGCGAAATCATGGCATTGGCCGCAGTAGTTGGGCACACCCTCTCGAACGCTCAAAAAAAATCGCCCCACAAGGGGGCGACAATTTCAATCCGGCGAAACAGATATACCCGGTGTCCGTTGCTACGGCAAGTCATCGGTTTCGAAATTCTCGCTCTCCATCCCACGATCGACACTTGGTCGCTTGCTGGCACCCTTACTACTGCCCTTGCCCAATTTGGCTACGGGTGTGGTATAAGAAATCGATGGTGTACCGTCGGCAGTTGCACGGTTTTTAGGAGGCAGTCCGACGTGATTGCGGAGTTGGTCCTCCAACTCAATGAGCATAGCCGGATTGTCCACGAGGAATTTTTTGGCATTCTCCCGGCCCTGGCCGATTCTTTCTGTCCCCCTGGAAAACCAGGCACCTGATTTTTCCACCAGATTGGCTTCGACGGCCAAGTCCAGCACTTCTCCGGCCAACGAAATGCCGGTTCCGTAGTCGATGTCGAACTCAGCACTGCGGAAAGGGGGGGCCATTTTGTTTTTGACTACTTTGACTTTGGTGCGGTTGCCGACTATCTCTTCTTTCTCCTTCAGCGGACCGATGCGGCGAATGTCCATTCGGATGGATGCGTAAAACTTGAGGGCGTTTCCACCGGTAGTGGTTTCCGGGTTGCCATACGCATTGCCAATTTTCATGCGAATTTGGTTGATAAACAGCACAATAGCGTTGGAGCGAGAGATGGAACCGGTCAGTTTGCGCAACGCATGAGACATAAGCCGGGCATGCAGGCCGACATGCGCGTCTCCCATATCTCCTTCAATTTCTGCTTTGGGAGTCAAAGCTGCCACCGAGTCGACCACCACCAAATCGACAGCTCCAGAACGAACCAGCATATCAACAATTTCCAGAGCCTGTTCACCGGTATCTGGTTGGGAAATGAGTAACTGATCCACGTCCACGCCCAAATGACGGGCATAGGTGGGATCTATGGCGTGTTCGGCGTCTACGAAGGCGGATATTCCGCCAAGTCTCTGGGCCTCGGCGGCCATGTGCAATGCCAATGTGGTTTTTCCAGAGGACTCCGGTCCAAAGATTTCCACAATCCGCCCTCGTGGCAGGCCACCGATACCCAGTGCCGTGTCAACCCCCAGGGATCCGGTGGAAATGACGGGAACCGACTGGACCGTGTCCAGCGACATCCGCATGATGGAACCCTTTCCACATTGCTTTTCAATTTGTGCAATCGCGGCCTCCAGTGCTTTGGCTTTGTTGCTATCCAGTGACATATTGGCTCCTATTCATTAGAAGTTAAAAACTATTTGGGACAAGAGAGATTTTCTATTGTTTTCAATATTGCTTTTTGTGTTCGATTTAACAATAAAAAATTTAAACCAATCATGATCAAACCTTAAGCCAGCAGAAACCTCCACTGTACTCAATCAACTCCTTCCAATCAGGATGGTGGTTGAATACTTGAGACAAAGATTTTGATTTTGAATCAATCTTCTCAAGTATCTCACGAGTATGGCGTTTTGGATTACCCAACCTCCATGCCTGATGCAATTCTTTGATGACGTCGCGCTGCTTACCACCGGCAAACACGAATACCCTGCCGTGGACTCTGATCGAGCTATAGTCAAGACTGGGATGAACTGGTCCATGATCGGCATACGGACTCGCACTCTTCAGGTTACCATGGAGCAATTCCAAATCGAGCACATACCCACTATTCGTCTCCACAACCAGACGATCCAGATCAAGAATCCGGTGCCCACTGGGCAATTCGGCATGCCTCTTCCCGGGCACCTTATTGCTCAACACAAGCCCTGGCGATTTGCCCGTCCAGTCCAGAAAGGCGTCATACACACTTTCAAACATGTCCTCTCGGGCAAGATCCTTGGCCAGGAATATTGCCGCCCGCTGGTGCCCAGCACGAATGTATCCCAACTCCCACAAGCAATCAGGTATGATGACGCGAACCTGGACCGTTGATTCAATCTCAATCAGATCACGAAGATGCTTCGCCATCCAGTCCAGATTAATGTTATAAGTTTTCATGTCCTCATCTGGGACATCAATGTCCTCAATACCGGTATCAGTCAGACAGGTATATTGGTAAGTGCGCGTTTCCGGATTCCATTCCGCATCCCTCCATTCGGTTGGATCATCGCTCTCCCGATTCGGCACCATCGTGGTAATCGGCCCATCGGTCAAGTAGCCGGCAGCATACAGAGCTTTGATCTCCTCGGCGCGATTGGTCATCATACTGTTGTACACATTCTTTTTTGGAAAACCAAACAGCATCAATGCCGTTGTGAATGCCTTGTGTGTCAACTGGCCGCTCATGCTACGCCTCCTTCACCAAGCCCCAAAGTGGTAAATATTTCTCGCAGACCAACCGTTCCCTTCTGGTTCTTCCCTTCAGGTCGCATCCATTGGGAAGACTGAGCGACACCCTGATAATCTGGCCCCTGCGGTTTTCCTGGTTGGAACGGAACCGAATCGCCAGATCTGCTTGAACCACCTCTACCCCTTCCCGGCTGAGAACTCGTTGCTCCGGTCCTTTGGAAAATTCATAAAGACTGGTCTCTGCGTCCTGTTTCTGTCCCAGAATGAACCACACCCCGGGATAGTCTGACATATGCCCCTTCACGGAAAGCACCAAAACCGAAGCTATACCGTCCCCGATGTCTGTTGGAAATGTGCGTTGCGCGACCAGCGAAGATAAATCGTATTGGCGAAGCGGAACACGCAGTCCAATCATCCTCTGGCCCAACATTATCTCGGAAAACATCCGATACAACCGTGGCCTGTTCTTGGAGTCCAAACCGGCAACCTCTATGACACCGCTCATCGGATCGTAGGTCAGAACGGCTTCCAGAACAGGACGCCTCGATTGCATTTCCAGCGTACCGTTCTCAAATACCCAAACCCCATCCGGCAATCCTTCACGGTAGATGACCACCTGGGTCATCAATGGCGCAGACTGGTTGGAACTTACCTGCTGCCTCTGGTACACCTCCACCTGTGCGTTCATTGTGCGGAACATCTCGCAAATCCGCGTCACAAATTCCCGACGGCAATCTTCACCGTCATGTACTGTCGCCCCCTTTGGGCCAATAAAACTGGCCCATCTCCGCCCCAGCCGGTTTCTTTCCGCAAAACGCACCTCTTCAGCTCGCCGAAAAGCTTTCTCGTCATGCAGATACAACCACATGGCCCGATCATGGCCATTGAAAAGAGACTGAAGAATCTTGGGATCCTGTATAACACCTGCGATTGAACCCTGTCCGGCCTCGTCAGTCATCCCTTGTATGCGTTCAAAATCCAAGACAATGGCTGCATAATCATCACGATTGACATTCTCCACTGCCTTGATCAATCGTTGGGCTGTCGGCGGCCTATCATCCTGCCAGTTGACTGTTCCACCCAAATCAATGCGGCGGGCATCAAAATATGTGCGCAGGGTGGAAACAGGCGTTTTTCGTATCACGGTAGCAACAGTCATCATCTAACCTCTCCTCTCGCAATAAATGTTCTATTCTACATATTAAAATAAACATATATCATTATTAAACGCCAGCGCAGCACGAGATGACGGAAACGTTTGAATCAACAAGCAATAACTGTCGGAATTTCTCCCCAACGGGTCGTGTAACGTGGAGAGCGATTGGCGGATTTTATGGCCCAACGCCGACGCACCCCCTCACCAGCCATGTGAATGATTTCAGAGCCGAACCGTTGCCGTATGACATCAAGTGTGGCCATCAAAGCGGTACTTTTACCTTCTGCCAATGAATCGGCAAACAGATCACCCTGTCTGCTGGTCGAATTCTCCAACTCCATCAACAATACCCCCGCCTTGTGGTAAGCGTAGCCGGGTTTGTAGATCGTGGACAACCCTTGCACAGCAATGCGCGCGAGCCGTGTGTTGGTTCAGCGGAATTTGGAGTTCTTGGCAGTTTCCGTTAGCAACAAACTGCCCCGACCATCACGGGGACTCTGTCCCCGTACCCCTGGGATTTTTCGCTTTACAGGCCAAAGCAGGGTAGAAAAGCAGGACTGAAAAGCTGGTTGCTATCCAGTCCCTGCTTCGGCCCCTGATCGGTGCTCAGGTCGCGTCCCCGCATTCCCCTATCCCCCGTCAGGCTGGAACACAGTCTAATCGGATTGTTCATGATGTTCCAGGGCTTTTTCGTTTCCACCCGCAGACGCGCCTTGTATCCTGTTTGCCCGTGCTGCTTCCAACTTCTGCTTTCTGGTCGCATGAACCTCTGTATGTCTACCTGCAAGGCGATCCGCCGGTGTCACGTATCCAATGGATGAATGCAAGCGAACTGTATTGTAATGCTCAACATATTTCCCAACTATCCGCTGCGCATCTGCCAACGACAGAGGCGTTTCGGGACGAATGCACTCAGCCTTGATCGTCTTGTGCCATCGTTCGATCTTCCCGTTGCTCTGCGGATAGTACGGTGAAGTTCTTACATGGGTCATGCCAGAAATCCTGATGAACTCCTTGAAATCCCTGGCAATAAACTGCGGACCATTGTCAGAGATGATGCGCGGCTGCTCATCAGGGAATTTCTCATGCGCTCGCTGGATGATTATTTCCACGTCCTGTTCCGTCATGGCTTCCCGGATTTCCCAGTGCACCATGTACCGGCTGCACCCATCCAAAACACCGCATAAATAGTAGAACGTCCCATTTATATTGATATATGAGACATCCGTGTGCCAATGTTCGTGCGGTTGGAGGGGTTGCACAAAGCCAGTCCCTTTCTTGTTCGGTTCAACATTGCGTCGGCCGATCAAGCCGGCCTTTTTCAGTACCCGGTAGACGCTGGATGGGCTGACCGCGACTATGTCTTCATCGAGCATCATGAACGCGATGCGCCGATATCCCTCCAGTCGGTTTAGAGTGTAATATTCAATGATTGCAGTACGTTCCCAATCCTTTACCCAAAAGTCTCTGGGCACCCGTCCATTATGCTCATTGGCACGACCATACCGTTGACGCCAGTTGTAAAAGGTGCTCTCCGGCAACCCTATCCACCTGTACAAAGCTGTTGCCGGCAATTGCGCCCGATCAGACCAATACACAACATAATCAACAACTTGATCTCGCATGCCATGGGCAACCCATGTGCCAGTCAGCGATCCCCAAGTCTTTTTTTTAGGGCAACGTACTCCTGCATCAATTCTGAGATCACCTCATTTTTGGCAGTCAATTGCCGTTCCAATTCGGCAATCCGGCGGTCACGGGACTCCACCTCACGCTTCGTTCCTGATGTGCCTTTGAAAGCCAACGACCCGTTTTCAAAAAACTCCTTCTGCCATCTGTAAAACATGGACGGTTGCATGTGGTGCTGGTCACACAAATCTGATACGGGTGTCTTTTCCAGCAGGTGCATTCTCAAAACCGCCACCTTGTCCTCGGCTGCATAATTCTTCCGGGTTTTAATCGCCATCGCGTCCTCCTCGTCAGTCATCGTCGTAGAGCTAACGCAAGTGTATCAAAACTCCATGTCCAATTGAAGCAACACAGTGTGTTGGTTCAGCGGAATTTGGAGTTCTTGGCAGTTTCCGTTAGCAACAAACTGCCCCGACCATCACGGGGACTCTGTCCCCGTACCCCTGGGATTTTTCGCTTTACAGGCCAAAGCAGGGTAGAAAAGCAGGACTGAAAAGCTGGTTGCTATCCAGTCCCTGCTTCGGCCCCTGATCGGTGCTCAGGTCGCGTCCCCGCATTCCCCTATCCCCCGTCAGGCTGGAACACAGTCTAATCGGATTGTTCATGATGTTCCAGGGCTTTTTCGTTTCCACCCGCAGACGCGCCTTGTATCCTGTTTGCCCGTGCTGCTTCCAACTTCTGCTTTCTGGTCGCATGAACCTCTGTATGTCTACCTGCAAGGCGATCCGCCGGTGTCACGTATCCAATGGATGAATGCAAGCGAACTGTATTGTAATGCTCAACATATTTCCCAACTATCCGCTGCGCATCTGCCAACGACAGAGGCGTTTCGGGACGAATGCACTCAGCCTTGATCGTCTTGTGCCATCGTTCGATCTTCCCGTTGCTCTGCGGATAGTACGGTGAAGTTCTTACATGGGTCATGCCAGAAATCCTGATGAACTCCTTGAAATCCCTGGCAATAAACTGCGGACCATTGTCAGAGATGATGCGCGGCTGCTCATCAGGGAATTTCTCATGCGCTCGCTGGATGATTATTTCCACGTCCTGTTCCGTCATGGCTTCCCGGATTTCCCAGTGCACCATGTACCGGCTGCACCCATCCAAAACACCGCATAAATAGTAGAACGTCCCATTTATATTGATATATGAGACATCCGTGTGCCAATGTTCGTGCGGTTGGAGGGGTTGCACAAAGCCAGTCCCTTTCTTGTTCGGTTCAACATTGCGTCGGCCGATCAAGCCGGCCTTTTTCAGTACCCGGTAGACGCTGGATGGGCTGACCGCGACTATGTCTTCATCGAGCATCATGAACGCGATGCGCCGATATCCCTCCAGTCGGTTTAGAGTGTAATATTCAATGATTGCAGTACGTTCCCAATCCTTTACCCAAAAGTCTCTGGGCACCCGTCCATTATGCTCATTGGCACGACCATACCGTTGACGCCAGTTGTAAAAGGTGCTCTCCGGCAACCCTATCCACCTGTACAAAGCTGTTGCCGGCAATTGCGCCCGATCAGACCAATACACAACATAATCAACAACTTGATCTCGCATGCCATGGGCAACCCATGTGCCAGTCAGCGATCCCCAAGTCTTTTTTTTAGGGCAACGTACTCCTGCATCAATTCTGAGATCACCTCATTTTTGGCAGTCAATTGCCGTTCCAATTCGGCAATCCGGCGGTCACGGGACTCCACCTCACGCTTCGTTCCTGATGTGCCTTTGAAAGCCAACGACCCGTTTTCAAAAAACTCCTTCTGCCATCTGTAAAACATGGACGGTTGCATGTGGTGCTGGTCACACAAATCTGATACGGGTGTCTTTTCCAGCAGGTGCATTCTCAAAACCGCCACCTTGTCCTCGGCTGCATAATTCTTCCGGGTTTTAATCGCCATCGCGTCCTCCTCGTCAGTCATCGTCGTAGAGCTAACGCAAGTGTATCAAAACTCCATGTCCAATTGAAGCAACACAGCCGTAACTCATCGGAGGTGGAGTTCAGTACCGGCATCGTCACTCCTTGACGATACTGCGGGTCACGCTCCCTGAACGGATTGGTCTGGATAAAAACATGGATCGCACCAGTGACCAAACCTCGCCCCCTCATTCTCCGCACACCTCGACGCAAAAAGGTCAACACCGCTTCGGCCAGTTCATCCTGTTCATACACCGGCTGTCCGAAGGATCGCGATGATTGGATCTGTTGACGGGACGGCGCAACCATTTCTAACGATAAACAGGAGACACCATTCAACTCCTCAACGGTGCGCGCCATTACCACTGAAAAACGCTTCCTCAACTGACCTGCATCTGCCCGGCGCAACAAAAGCACATTTGTGATCCCCATGGCACGCAGCTTTTCCGCTCCCCGAGGCCCAACTCCCCAAACCTCTGCCACATCAATCTCCGCCATCAGCCTTTCCAAATCTTCGCCTGCCATGATGTTGAAGTTGCATACCCCAGCGTAAGCAGGACGTTTTTTGGCAACGTGGTTGGCCAGTTTGGCCAGGGTCTTAGAGGGGCCAATGCCCACCCCGACTGGCAACCCTAACCAATTGGCAATCCTCAACCGCATAGCATGCCCAATGGATGTCACATCGTGTTGGTTACCCAGATCAAGAAAGCATTCGTCGATGGAATAAACCTCTTGACTGGGACTAAAATCCCCCAACAGGGTCATCATCCTCTGCGACATGTCGGCATAAAGAGCATAGTTGCTGGATAACGCTACAATCCCGTGTTGTTGCGCCAAGTCGCGCAGACGAAACCATGGCTCACCCATCTTTACCCCCAACGCCTTGACCTCGTTGGAACGGGCCACAGCACAGCCATCATTGTTGGAGAGCACCACAACAGGTCTGTCCCGCAACCACGGATTAAACACCCGCTCGCACGACACATAAAAATTGTTGCCGTCTATCAACGCGATATTCCGTTTGGCACCCGATGCACAGACCATCTCACCACCCCCCATATCGCCAAATCCTGCTCTTCAGTAATACGAATCTCAGGGTAATCTGGATGTGCAGACCGTAAAACTACAACACCCCGACGACGCACGAGTTGTTTCACCACAAAACCACCGTTCAAAATTGCAATGACGACGCTCCCGTCAGCAGCAGGCACGGCGCGGTCCACCACCAAATAGTCGCCATGATGGATACCAAATCCATCCATGGAACACCCTTCAACACGCCAAAAGAAGGTGGTAGCTGGGCGCTCAACCAACAACTGTCCAATGTCGAGTTGCTCCATCGCCTCGTCTTGTGCAGGAGAGGGAAAACCCGCATACGCTGGACTGGCCATCATAGGTACCCACATCTGCCTTGACACTGAATGCGGTATCATCACCGTTTCCCATACCGACGTATCAGGCCAGTAACCACTCCGAACAGTGATAAACTCCCTTTCGGCCTGATCACAGGGTAGTTTTCATTGGCAGGATGCAATGTCCACTCTCCGGCTTCCCGAACCAGTGTCTTGAGGGTAAATTCCCCATCCACCTCGGCCACCACCAAAGCACCACTATTTGCGGTGGAACAACGCTCCACGATTACAAAATCCCCTTCAAATATCCCGGCATCCTGCATGGAGTCGCCCTTGACCGGCAACAACACCGTGCGAGAGGGGCTCCTGACCAGGAGGGTATCAATCAACACGGGGTTCTCCGATGCTTCCATAACCATCTCTGGAAGCCCTGCCCGAACTGTGGCGTCCACCAAAGGACGCTCAAAGAATTGATCTGTCGGTGCCCATTCACCATCCGGGGTGCGTTGCAGGTGACCAGCACTCTCCAACCGATGTAACAGCCTGAATACCGCTGATTTGGCCTTCAACCCTACAACATCACCCATTCTTGCGTACGATGGCCATGTTCGATACTTGGCATAGTAATCCCGCAGTAGGTTCAGGTACTCAGCGTCGCGATTTGGGGGAGCCATTGATTCAACCTCGATTGATGATTGACTGTGACTTGCACTATAAGGAACGAACGTTCTTAATGTCAAATACAATCTCATGCCCCCTTCATTTTTTTGATTATGGTCAGTCAGACATCACACATCCCGCAACGTCCCGGAAAGCCATTTGTTGACCCTAAACATCATCAACAGATTGAATAGACTTAATTTTTCTGTCAGATACCTCTATCTTCTACGGCAAGAGCAATCAGGAAGAACCTCTGCCCATTAAGGTACCGAATGATGACGACTTACCCCCACCCCAACCAACTGACCCCCGACCAACGCCTCGACGAGGTGGCTGCCATCCTCGCCTCCGGCATTTTTCGTCTGCGGCTGAAAAAGGCACAACAACGTGAAAAAACAGAGAATTTACCACTTGATAACCGCGACCGTATGGTCCCTTATGGCACTCCCAACCCCATTGATATTGAAAGGGAAACGCCATGACTACACTCTCTGAAATCACCCTATTGCCGAAGAAAAGCCTGCAGGAACTCAACCAACTGTGGCGCACGTTGTTCAATGCGGATCCGCCCCAGGCGGGGAAGGACTATCTGGTGCGCCGTCTTGCCTATCGCGTCCAGGAATTGGCTCACGGCGGTGTGTCCGATGCGGCGGCCAGCATTCTGGACGGATTGAAGCCGGGAAAATTGCTGCCTGGGAAACAGCCCAAACCGGAAGGTGCAACCCCGGCCCCCGGTACCCGCCTTATCCGGGAATGGCAGGGTGTCGAGCACACGGTCACCGTTTTGGACAGCGGTTTTGAGTACGGTGGGTGCAAATACAAAAGCCTGTCGGCGGTCGCCAAGGCCATCACCGGCACCCACTGGTCGGGTCCGCTCTTTTTTGGTCTGCGGAAAGGAGGTGCGGCATGAGCCCCAAGAAAACCACTGCTGTTGTTCCCAAAACACGCTGCGCCATCTACACCCGGAAATCGACGGACGAGGGATTGGATCAGGAGTTCAACTCTCTGGATGCGCAGCGGGAGGCCTGCCTCGCCTATATCACCAGCCAGAAGAATGAGGGGTGGCTTCCACTGGCCGACCGGTACGATGATCCAGCCTTTTCTGGTGGCAATCTCAACCGGCCTGCCTTGCAACGGTTGCTGAAAGACATCGAGGCCGGGAAGGTGGACTGCGTCGTCTGCTACAAGCTGGACAGGCTCACCCGGTCACTGCTGGACTTTTCCAAACTGGTTGAGGCCTTCGACCGGCACAACGTCACCTTCATCAGTATCACGCAATCCTTCAACACCACAACATCCATGGGTCGATTAACACTGAACATTTTGCTCTCCTTTGCGCAGTACGAGCGGGAGACCACCGCAGACCGCATTCGCGATAAGTATGCAGCATCCAGACAGAAAGGCCTCTGGATGGGGGGTATTCCACCCCTGGGATATGACGTTCAAAACCGGGAACTGGTGTTGAACCAGAAGGAGGCTGATCAGGTCCGTTTCATCTTCCGCCGGTTTGCTGAATGCGGTTCTCCCACCCAGGTGATCCGGGATCTGCGGGAGGCTGGCATCCAGAACAAGTCCTGGACCACTGCCGAAGGCATCCAGCGCAATGGCAAACCCATCCACAAGGCGGCACTCTACCGGCTCCTGAAAAACCAAGCCTACATCGGCGAGGTGGTCTATCGGGACGTCACCTACCCCGGCAAGCACCAACCCATTGTGGCCAGGGATCTCTGGGACCGGGTGCATGGCCTGATCGCCGAGCATGGCCGGTCGCGTTCCTCCTTGCCCCGTGGGCAGACGCCTTTCCCACTGAAAAGTCTGGTGCGCTGCGGCCATTGCGGGGTGGCTATGAAGCCCAGCCATTCTCGCAAAAACGGACAGGTGCAGTACAGGTATTATCTCTGCCTCAACGCCGCCCGCACTAGCCATGACCAATGCACCATGCCCAGCGTCCCGGCGATGGAGTTGGAACGGTTGGTGTTGGACCGGGTGCGGAAGATTTTGAAGGCACCGGAGGTGGTGGCACGCGCCATTCGCCAGGTGCGCGCAGTCGAGCCGGAAATGACTGAGCGGGAGATCATCGACCTGCTCACCCGCCTGGACCCGGTTTGGGAAGAACTCTTTCCCCTGGAGCAAAACCGGCTGCTGAAACTGCTGGTGGAGTGCGTGGTGGTGGGGAATGGAGGGGTAGATCTGCAACTGCGGGTGAAGGGGTTGGGTGTCTTGGTGAACGAATTGGCCGACCATTGAAAAGGGAGCAAAAAGATGACAGCATGGCTTTCAGCAGACGGAAATATTTTGCATATCCACATCCCGATGCAACTGCGCAGACGAGGGGGAAAGAAGGTGATCATTACCCCTGACGGTGCGGTGCCAGAACCGGGTACGGAGTACTCCATGCCAGACGATCCCCTGGTCAAGGCGTTGGTCAAGGCGAAACGCTGGCAGACCATGATCGAGTCGGGGGAGGCTGGCACCATCCGGGATCTGGCGGCAAAGGAAGGGGTGGAGAGTTCTTACCTTGCGCGCATCCTGCGGCTGAACATTTTGTCTCCGGCCATTGTTGAGCGGGTGCTGACGGGGAACTACCCGGACAGCATCAGTTTGGAGAGGTTGCGGACAGGGATTCCGCTGGATTGGGAGGAGCAGGGGGTGAAGTTTGGGATGGAACATGATGACTTTTCATTGAGAAGCAAATAAGACTGGAGATCTACCTCCAAATTTGTCTGATTCTTTTCCCAGCAGTTTCTGCAACCGTTCCGCCCCCTGGACATGCACCGGGTTTCTGACCTGTCTGCTCTTTATTTGTCCAACAAGGAACTCTTCCAGAATTCCCTGGATATCGATTTCCGCCTTCTCCAGAATCCCCTGTGTGATACCATAACCATCATAACCGCTACAACCAAAACTCGAATCCCCGCAGACAAACCTTCACACCCCCCCCGTCTCTACCCTTTTCCGCCCTATCCCTCCAACCAAAACCACATCTCCCCCAAGGTCGCCAGTTCGACGATGGGTACAACCGACCCCCTTTCGGTGCGAGCCGGGGTCGAAACAGTCAAATTTTTTGACGCTGTGTAAGTGATTGATTTATTATGGCGAGGTCGGGCAAAACGGGGCGTGAGGTCGGATTGGCCATCCGTCCTCGGCCACAGATACAGAGAGAGGATTTTGGGGTATTTTTGGCCTGTGCGGGGAGGATGCCGACCTCACGGGTGGTGGTTCCCGTTTTTGGCTATTCCCGTAACTGTTGAAATTGTTGGGGAATTTTGCACGAAAAAAGGCCACCCTGGTGGGTGACCTTCAGACAGATAGTTCCCGCGAATTTTAAATTGGTGGAGCCAGGCGGGATCGAACCGCCGACCTCTTGAATGCCATTCAAGCGCTCTCCCAGCTGAGCTATGGCCCCGTTGTCCTGAGAGGCTGGAATTTAACCATCTGTGAGAAGGTTGTCAAGAGACTTTCTTGCACCCTTCCCCGACAAAGCCACTTTTTTGCCAGCCAACACCCTGCCCCCACCCCGACCGAACCCCAGAAGAGAATTTTGTCACAGCCGGTCATCAAAGGGTGATTTTGGAAAAACAGAGTGCTAGACTGCACGCCATGCTTACTCCCTCACTCCCAGCCTTTCGGCAACTGGCCCAACACGGCAACCTGGTTCCGGTCTACCGCGAAATCATGGCAGACCTGGATACCCCCGTGTCCGCCTTCCTGAAAGTCTCCGCAGGGGCCTCCCACGCCTTCCTGCTCGAGTCCGTCCAGGGCGGGGAACAGTGGGGCCGATACAGCATTCTCGGCATGAACCCGGCCGCACTCTTCACCATCACCGGACAACGAACCGAAATTCAATGGCATGAACAACCCGCCCAGGTGATCGAAGGGGAAAACCCCATCTCCCTGCTCCAACAGTTCATGAGCCAGTTCAAACCGGTCCAGGTGGAGGGACTGCCACGCTTCCACGGCGGCATCGTCGGCTACTTCGGCTACGATATGGTGCGCTGCTTCGAAACCATCCCGGACAACAACCCCCATACCCTGGGAACCCCGGACGCACTCTTCATGCTCACCGATATCGTGCTCATATTCGATAACCTGCTGGGTAAACTGAAAGTGGTGGCCAACCTTTTCATCCAACCCGACAAACCAGTCGACGCCCTCTACCAGCAGGCCGCCGAACGCATCGACAGCGTCGTCAAACAACTGCAACAGGCCGTACCCCCCACCGAAAAAATCACCCCGGCAAGCTCCCCCCTCCAGGAGAGCGATTTTCACTGCGAAATGAGCAAAGAGGCCTTCCAGGCCGCCGTGGAACGGGCCAAAGAGTATATCCTCGCCGGCGACATTTTCCAGGTGGTCCTGTCACAACGCTTCTCCATCCCCTTCGCCCACGAGCCCATCTCCCTGTACCGCGCCCTGCGCGCCACCAACCCCTCCCCCTACCTCTTCCTGCTGCGCCTGGGCGACTTTTCCCTGGTGGGTTCCAGCCCGGAAATCCTGGTGCGCCAAGAGGGAGAACGGGTCATCGTCCGACCCATCGCCGGAACACGCCGCCGGGACGCCAACCCGGAACAGGATCTGGCACTCGAAAAAGAGCTGCTCGCCGACCCCAAAGAGTTGGCAGAACATATCATGCTCGTCGACCTGGGACGCAACGACCTGGGACGGGTGGCCGAAACCGGCTCCATCCAGGTAACAGAACGCTTCGTGATCGAACGCTACTCCCACGTCATGCACATCGTCTCCAACGTCGAAGGCAAATTGAAAGAGGGCTTGAACGCCTTCGATATCGTCGCCGCCACCTTCCCGGCCGGAACCGTCAGCGGTGCCCCCAAAATACGCGCCATGGAGATCATCGACGAACTGGAATGCGCCCGCCGCGGCCCCTACGCCGGCACCGTCGGCTACCTCTCCTTCTCCAACAACATGGATCTGGCCATCACCATCCGCACCGCCCTCATCAAAAACAACACCCTCTTTGTCCAAACCGGAGCCGGGATCGTCGCCGATTCCAGCCCGGAACGGGAATACGAAGAGACCAAAGAAAAAGCCAGAGCCCTCTTCCGGGCCATCGACCGGGTTCAACAAGGGTTGGAGTAACCGACCATGCTGCTGCTGATCGATAACTATGACTCGTTCACCTATAACCTGGCCCAGTACCTGGGCGAGCTGGGAGCAGAGGTCCGGGTCCTGCGCAACGACGCAATGAGCCTGAACGACATCGAACAGATGGCACCCCAACACATTGTCCTCTCCCCCGGACCCGGAACCCCGGATCAGGCCGGAATCACCCTGGCCGTCATCCAACACTTTGCCGGCCGAATCCCCATCCTGGGGGTCTGCCTGGGACACCAGGCCATCGGCCAGGTCTTTGGAGGCGAAGTGGTGCGGGCCCCCAAGGTGATGCACGGCAAAACATCCGCCATCCAACACAACAATAACGGGGTCTTCGCCGGCCTGCCCAACCCCCTGACCGCCACCCGCTACCACTCCCTGGTGGTGGATGAACGCTCCGTGCCCGACACCTTGACCATCTCCGCCTGGACCCAACCGACCCCGGACTCCGGTCGGTTGATCATGGGACTGCAACACAAATCCCTGGCCGTGCATGGGGTGCAGTTTCACCCGGAATCCATCCTGACCGAAAGCGGTCATGCCCTGCTGGCCAACTTTTTATCCATCCGCCACGGCCTTGAGAAAAAACCATGACCATCCAAGCCGCCATCCGCCAACTGATCGACGGCCAAAACCTGACCCAGGAGCAGGCCCGCGCCGTCACCGAACAGATCATGTCCGGTCAGGCCACCGATGCCCAGATCGGTGCCTACCTGGTCGCCCTGCGCCTGAAAGGCGAAACCGTTGACGAAATCACCGGTGCCGCCCTGGCCATGCGCGCCAAGGCACTCCCCCTCACCCTGCCCGGCACAACAGCCGTGGATACCTGCGGTACCGGTGGCGATGCCGCCGGTACCTTTAACATATCCACCACCGCCGCCTTCGTGGTGGCCGCCCAGGGGGTGGTCGTCGCCAAACATGGCAATCGCGCCATCTCCTCCAAAAGCGGTTCCGCCGACCTGCTGCTGGCGTTGGGGGTCAACATCGAGGCAGAACTGCCGGTGGTGCAACGCTGTCTGACCGAGGTGGGGATCGGCTTTCTCTTTGCCCCCCGCTTTCACAGTGCCATGCGCCATGTCGCCGGACCCCGCCGGGAGCTGGCTGTTCGCACCCTGTTCAACCTGCTGGGTCCGTTGACCAACCCGGCCAACGCCGCCTTCCAACTGGTGGGACTGTTTGCCGACCATTGGGTCAAACCCATCGCCCAGGTGCTGGGACGCCTGGGTGTGCAACATGCCCTCGTGGTCCATGGTGCCGACGGCCTCGATGAGATCACCACCACCAGCCATACCACTGTGGCCGAACTGGACGAACAGGGTCAGGTCACTACATATACGCTGGAGCCCGAACAGTTCGGCCTGCCCCGCGCCCAACTGGCCGATCTGCAAGGGGGAGATGCCGCCACCAATGCCACCATCAGCCGCCAGATTCTGGAGGGCGCAAAGGGACCGCAACGGGACATCGTCCTGCTCAACGCGGGAGCCGCCCTCTACGCGGCCCGCAAGGCCGATTCCATTGCCAGCGGTATCGAACTGGCCGCAGAAGCCATCGACTCCGGCCGGGCCCGTCGCTGCCTGGAACAGCTCGTCCGCCTCTCCCATGAACCTTGCCCCGTCGCCCCGACAGCCCCATGAGCAGCCAATCGACCCATATCCTGGACCAGATCATGGCCCGCAAGCGGGCTGAGGTGATCCAGGCTCGCCGGCAAAAGCCGGAGTCGCGCCTGTTGGAAGAGAGCGCGGCTGCCCCCCCGGTGCGAGGCTTTGCCGCCGCTCTGCTGGCCAAGGTTGCACAATGCCGCTCAGCTACCGGGGGCGACCCGGCGATTATTGCCGAAATCAAACGGGGCTCCCCCTCCAAAGGACGCATCCACCCCGAACCGCCCACAGCCGATGGTACCGGCTTTTCCCCGGCCACCATCGCCCAGGGTTATGCGGAACACGGGGCCACCTGCCTCTCCTGTCTGACCGACCGGGATTTTTTCATGGGGGATGATGCCTTTATCGCCGCCATCCGGCAGCAGGTTTCGCTGCCGGTATTGCGAAAAGATTTTTTGTTTGACCCCTATCAGGTGGTGCAATCCAGAGCTTTGGGGGCCGACGCCATTTTGCTGATTCTGGCTGTCCTGCAACGGGAGCAGTCCCTGGAGCTGGAGGCCGCAGCCCGGGAACTGGGGCTGGATGTGTTGGTGGAGATCCATGACGAGGCGGAGTTGGAGCGGGCACATGACCTGAAAACCCCACTGTTCGGCATCAACAACCGCAACCTGCAAACCTTTGACACCACCCTGGAGACCTCCATTCGCCTGGCTGAACGGATGGAGGCCGGGCGGTTGGTGGTCTCCGAAAGCGGCATCCACACCCCACAGGATATTGCACGCCTGCAAGCAAAGGAGATCCATGCCTTTCTGATCGGTGAGGCCTTCATGCGGGAACAGGAACCGGGGGCAGCATTGGGAAAAATGTTGACAGCATGCCGACAACAGCGGCAAAATTCAGCCGATTAGGTCGGGACTGCCCATGAACGCCAGAACCCGGATCAAAGTGTGCGGTATCACCCGGCGGGCCGATGCCGAAGCCGTTGTGGCCGCTGGCGCGGATGCCCTGGGATTTCTCTTTTATCCCGGCTCACCCCGCTATGTAACGCCCGCCACCGCTGCCGCCATGGCATCGGATCTGCCGCCTTTTTTGACCCTGATCGGCCTGTTTGTCAATCCCTCCCTTGAGGAGGTTGTGCAGACCCTCGCGATGGGATTTTTAAACGGCGTCCAACTGCACGGGGATGAGTCGCCTGCCTTTTGCCAACAGCTCCGCAACCAGACCGGCGGCACGCACAGCCCCTCGATTATCAAGGCCATTCGGGTCGCCACCGCCCGGGATCTGCACGACCTCTGCCAATGGCCGGTGCAGGCCATTTTACTGGACGCCAAGGTGGGAAGCCAGTATGGTGGTACCGGGCAATCGTTTGACTGGTCGCTGTTGCAGCCGTGGCCGCGTCTGTTTCCAACCAGAACCGCCCCACTGCCCCTGATTCTGGCCGGGGGATTGACACCAGACTCGGTGGCAACAGCCGTGCAGCAGGTACAACCCGATGCGGTGGATGTCTCCAGCGGGGTGGAAACCGCGCCCGGCATCAAATCGGCGGATAAAATCCGACACTTTATTCAACAAGTCCGGCAGGCTGATCAGGCGCGGGCGTGACGCGCCGACGGTACCGGATTTATCCAGTCTGAGCGTGCAAGAGGAAAAAAGAGGCAACAGATGATTAAACGGGACAATGACATTAACGAGCGGTTGGGGCTCTCCATCAACTGGCTGACCAATATTATCAAGCCCAGGATCAAGGAGAATGTCCGGCGCACCCAGACCACGCCAGAGGGGTTATGGGTCAAATGCGACCCTTGCGGCAAGATGCTTTTCCAGACCGAACTGACCCGCAATCTGGATGTCTGCCCCCATTGCCAGCACCATTTTCGGATTTCCGGCAGTCGACGCATCGATATTACCCTGGACGAAGAGGGCAGGCAGGAGCTGTTCAGTGGCCTGCATCCCAGTGACCCGTTGCGTTTCAAGGATGTCAAGCGGTACCGGGATCGGATTCGCGATGCCCAAAAAGAGACCGGGGCCAACGATGCGGTGCGGGTATACAAGGGCTTTATCAAGGGGTTGCCGGTCGTGGTCTCCGCCTTTGAGTTTAATTTTCTGGGAGGCTCCATGGGGTCGGTGGCCGGTGCCAAGGTGGCACAGGGTGCGTTGGCAGCGGTGGAGGAAAAGTGTGGTTATGTGGTCTTTGCCACTTCCGGTGGGGCGCGGATGCAGGAGGGTATTTTATCCCTGATGCAGATGGCCAAGACATCGGCCGCCCTGACCAAGCTGGATGAGGCCCGGTTGCCTTTCATCTCTGTCCTGGCCGACCCGACCACCGGTGGCGTCACCGCCTCCTTTGCCATGTTGGGGGATGTGATCCTGGCGGAGCCCAATGCGCTGATCTGTTTTGCCGGTCCGCGGGTGATCGAGCAGACCGTGCGGGAGGTGTTGCCCGAAGGGTTTCAACGCAGCGAATATCTGTTGGAACACGGTTTTCTGGATCTGATCTGCTCCCGTCGTGACATGCGTGACACCTTGGCGGAGCTGCTCTCCCGGTTGACGAAGGTACCGTTGGCCCCCTCCCCGGATGCGGTGGAAACGCTCTCCCATGCAGCGGCCCTCTGATCCCGCGTGAGCGGAATCCGTCCGATGGTTGCCCCGATTCCGGCTTGTCGTCTGTGAGCCTCTCTTCCTCCCTGGCCGCCTTGTTGGACCGGGCCTCCCGGCAATCCGCCCAGCCGATCCAGCTGGGGTTGGAGCGGGTGGCGGATTTGTTGCAGGCTTTGGACAACCCCCATCACACCTTGGACAGTGTTCATGTGGCGGGTACCAATGGCAAAGGTTCCATTCTGGCCATGCTGGCCGCCATCCTGGCACAGGCGGGATACCGGGTTGGTCTGTATACCTCGCCCCATTTGTCCCGCGTCAATGAGCGTATTTGCGTGGATGGGCAGCCCATTGCCGATCAAGAGTTGGCTGACCGTCTGACCGAGGTGTTGGCCATCAGTGCCGGTCGTTCCATCACCTTTTTTGAGCTGTTGACAGCGGTCGCATTGCGGCATTTTTTTCTCCAGGGGTTTGGCCGGAGCGGGCGAACGCGACCGGCTATTGTGTTGCTGGAGACCGGTCTGGGGGGACGGTTGGATGCCACCAACAGTGTGCAGCCTCTGGTCTCGGTTGTCAGCTCCATCGCTCTGGATCATACAGAATATTTGGGCACCACGTTGGCCGCCATTGCGGCGGAAAAGGCGGGTATTTTTAAAACCGCCATCCCGGCGGTGGCTGCGGCCGCTGTGCCTGAGGTGGAGCAGGTTTTGCGGGCTCAGGCCCGTCGAATGGGCACCCCTTTGGCCATCCTCGGCCAGGATTTTACCGTTCACGCTGCGCCGGGAGAGGCAACGTGGCTGTTTCAGGAGGGAACGGAGCGGTACCGTTTGCCCATGCCTGCCCTTTTGGGTCATCACCAGTTGGAAAATGCTGCCCTTGCCATTGCCGCCATCCGCCGTTTGCAGGCAGCGGGTTGGCCTGTCTCTCAGTTGGCCATGGAGGCAGGGATGCGACAGGCCTCCTGGCCGGGACGGTTGGAACGGTTACCGGCTCCCCCCTCTTTCGGGCAGGCTCCGACCATCCTGTTGGATGGTGCCCACAATCCTGCCGGTTGTCAGGCTCTGGCGCACGCCTTATCCACCACGAAAGCACAGGGTTTTGATCCCACGCTGTTGATCTTTTCTGCTTTGCAGGACAAGCAGGTGGAGGCGATGATCTCGCTGCTTGTTCCGCATGTGGAGCGGGTTTGGACGGTACAGGTGGGGGGGGAGCGGGGTCGATCCAGCGCGTCGTTGGCTGCTTTGTGGCGTGATGCAGGTCGTCCGGCCCAGAGTTGTTTCACCCCGATGGAGGCACTGACCGCGGCCTGTGCTGCCTGTCCACCGGCAGGACAGGTGGTTGTTTGTGGTTCCCTCTACCTGGTGGGAAGCATACGGGAAATTTTGCGCCCCATTTTTTGATTTTTTTTTTTTTTAAACAATTGCAGGGGTCCGGGGACCGTCACGGTCCCCGGTGGGGTGCAGGGGCAAAGCCCCTGCATGCAAGGGCGCGCTTTCACCGAAGCCCATTTGCTGCGCAAATGGGCGCAGCGCGCCCAAAACGCCCCGCAGGGGCACTGCTGGAGGGCGGCAGCCCGACCGAGAGCTGGCAAAAGGTCACTTGGCTTGGAAAAAAAACCGTTCCTGGCCTTATATCAAACAAAAAACGTAATACAATAAAGCGTACTGTCCGAACCTTCTGCTTTTTTATCCAAACATTTTTCATAACATAACCGTGCGAGTCGGGCTGCCGCCCTCCCAGGGTCGCCCCTGCGGGGCGGTTTTGTGCGCGTTGCGCAAATTTTCTGCGAAAATTTGCTTTGGGAAAACGCGCAGTTCACGCAGGGGCTCCGCCCCTGCACCCCGCCGGGGACCGTGACGGTCCCCGGACCCCTGCAATCGTTTAAAGAAAGACCGCAATCCTGTTAGCGTACATGGGGCTGCCGGGGACCGTGACGGTCCTCAGACCCTGGCAATCGTTCTAAAAGATTTAAGAAAGCGGGTATGGCCCCGCTATGACGCACACAGACGCTTGGCCCGAACCCTGACCTCGTGGCAAATCTCTTCTTCAGCCTCCACATGCCGGTTGTGCATCAAAACCCGTCCATCCACCACCACTGTATCCACCACATGACCCGTTGCGGCATAGACCGTGTTGGAGATCAAATGATGGGTCGGCGTCACCTCCGGCAGGGTGTGGCGCAGCAAGATAAAATCAGCCTTTTCTCCTACCGCCAACCGACCGCTCTGACCAAAAATGGGTGCCCTGCAACCGGTCGCAATGGCCCAGGCCTCCTCAGCCGGCAAGACGGTGGGATCCTGGTCGGCATGCTTCTGCAACAGGGAAAACAGTTTCATGTTCTGAAACATGTCCAGCGTATTGTTGGAAGCAGCCCCATCGGTGCCCAGGGCGATGGGAATCTGCCGATCGGCCGCCTGCCGATAGGGAAACACCCCACCCACCGCCAATTTCATGTTGGAAACCGGATTGGTCACAATCGTGGCACCCTGTCGGGCAATCAGGTCCAACTCGGCCGCATCCAGATGAACCCCATGGGCCAACAGTATGTTGGGATGCAACAGACCCAACCGGTCCAGATAAAACGCAGGCCGCAGACCATGCGCCTGTACACACTGCTCCACCTCATGCAAGGTCTCGGACAGATGAATGTGGACCACCAGATCATGGCGGGCCGCAAAATCACCAACCCAACGCAGACTGCTGCCACTGACCGTATAGATGGCATGCGGCGTCAGGGTGAAACGGACCCGATCAGAGTAACCCTTGGCCTCTTCACACAATTTTTCAGCCTGATACTGACACTGCCTGGCCTGCTCTTCACCCGCCACGTCAATCAGAACCGCCCCCAGACCGGCCCGGATGCCACTCGCCTCCACCGCACGGGCCATGCCGTGAAAATGCCAGTACATATCCTCAAAATAGAGCGTACCGGACCGAATCATCTCCAGACAGGCCAGACGGGTGCCCCAATAGACATCCTCCTCGCTCAAACGGGCCTCTGCGGGCCAAATGCGGGTTTGCAGCCACTCCATCAGGGGCATGTCATCTCCAAACCCCCGGAACAGGGTCATGGCAGCATGGCTGTGACCGTTGACAAATCCGGGAACTATCGCCATCCCCTGGGCATCCAACCGCTCTCCATCCGGGGGAGGGAGCAGATCAGCCCCCATGGCAACAATACGGCCCGCTTCCACCTGCATCCGTATCAACCCCTGACCGGGCAGCCAAGCATTCTCAATAGTCAATGTCATAAGAGGACCGCCTTGCTTAACACGTGAATGGTTTGTAACAACCGTGCTTCGTTGGCATGAACCTGTGCCTTGAACGACTCGTAAGAGAGGGGTTTGGCCTCAATACCGTTGGCAAAATTGTCCACCATGCACAAAGCCGCATAGGGAAGAGACAACTCGGCCGCCAAAATGGTCTCCGACGCGATGGTCATGCCCACCACATGGACATGCGGGGCAAGAATGCGTATCTCGGCGGGGGTCTCAAAGCGGGGACCAGTAGTCTGCCAATAGACTCCATGGGTGCGCGGCATGGGCAAACCGCTCTGCTGCCAGAGATCCAGCAGCCGGTTGCGCCACTCCGGGTGAAAACCCGGTGCCAGATGGCCTCGCTGGTCATCAAAAAAAGAGAGGCTCAAATGGGGGGCATAAAAATCATCGGGCACCACCACTGTGCCGGGTGGCAAATCAAGACGCAGGCTGCCCACCGACCCAATCGCCAAAACAGCCTCAGCCCCGGCCTGCTGGAGGGCATAGATATGGGCATGATGGTTGATGCGGTGCGGTGGCGTATACCGCTCCAATCCGTGCCGTTGCAAAAACAGCACGCCCTCCTGCTCCAACAGGGTCACAGGACCATAAGGGGTCACCACAGGCAACGGATCAGCCTGGCTGAACTGGGCCGATCCCAACAGGCTTGTGCCACCAATAATCGCCAAACGCAAAGGTTTTGCCATGCCTCCTCACTCCTTGCCGGAGGACCAGAACCGCCACCAGGGGTTGGTCACAGGGCGGTTTTCAGAGGCCGCTCCCTGGGCATTGGAGGCGGAACGGCTATCCTCTTCCGTCGGGCTCTCCCGTTCAGCCAGGCGGCCATCAGTGGCCGGCTGCGCATACTCTCCACCCCAGAACCATCTGAACCAGTTTGGGCTGTTTTTGGCCGACGGCAAGGATTTTGGATCCAGCAACTCATCGTCAAAATTGTGCTGGATGTCACTGACTACGCCCCGCTGGTCAAAGGTGATCTCGACCCGATTGATGACCCGGGCAAAGGTGCGTTGCACATTTTTGTACTGGCGATCCTGTACATAAGACCACCGATCTCTCCGAAAGCTGTTGACAAACGTCGGTACCCCCAGCAGATCCTTCACCTGTGCCCGCGTCGTCTGGCCCACTTTGATCTGGGCCACACTTTTGGGATTTAGAATGGTGCCTTTCTCATGTATAGTCGCTTGGCAGGCAGTCAGAGCAAGGGCGACAGGCAGTAGAATGGCCAGCAAAATGATGTGGGTCAATCGGACCATGCGGGTTCCATGTGTGCTAGAGTAGTGATCCGGCACCCTGCATTGACAGGATGCCCTCCGTTACGTCAGCTTGTTCTGTACCTATGATAACCTTTGAAAGGGCGAGAGCAAAGTTTCCATGTCATGGTTTAACAGAATATCCCCCAAAAAACAGCCGGAATCCATCTCTGGTCGTGGAATATCGCCACGGTCCGGCCATGAGGAGGGCGGTGCAAAGCCTCTTTCCCGGGAGCAGGTACTGGCCATCCATGGGCAGGTGGTGGATCGGGTGTTACAGATAACCGGCGCAGGGTTGGGAATAGAGGATAATTTTTCCCTTCGATTCGATGTGATGATCTACTTTATCTCTGCACTGTTACGCCATTTGCATGCCGCCGGCAGAAGCCATGCGGCAACGGCCCAACTGTTGTGGGACATCACCTTTGAAGGGCTGGAGGAGAGCTTGCGCGACCGGGGTGTCACCGACATACGCATGGCCTCCCGCATGCGCACATTGTTGCAGGATGCCACCGGACGCCGGAACGCCTATCTGGCGGCCTGGGAACAGACAGAGAGGCCGGAGGCCATTCGGGTGGTGATGGCACGCAACATTTTTAACGGGGCAGATGCCACCGATCCGCGCATCGATGCCCTGCAGGCCCAGTTGCCTGCTTTTGTTCTCGCTGTGTTGAATCCCTATGTGCTTTTGGCTACTACCGTGGAAAATGGAGCGATCATATGAATAAATTGACGATTGAACAGGTTGATCTGGCAGGAAAAAGGGTTTTTATCCGCGTTGATTTCAATGTACCGGTCACCGAGGATGGCCGGATCCGGGAGGAGACCCGTATTGTGGCTGCCCTGCCCACCATACGGCTGGCTCAGGCAAAAGGGGGGCGCGTGATTCTGGCCTCTCACTTTGGCCGCCCGGAGGGTAACGTGGTGGCCAAATATTCCCTCAAACCGGTGGCGGAACGGCTCTCCCAACTGCTGGGCCAGCCTGTCCCCCTGGCACCCGACTGTGTGGGGGAGGCGGTGGAAGGGATGGTGAACGCCCTGCTTCCGGGTGAGATCCTGCTGTTGGAAAATGTCCGTTTCCATGCAGGCGAGACCAAAAACAATCCGGAACTGGCGGACCGTTTTGCCCGTCTGGCGGATGTGGTGGTCAACGATGCATTCGGGGCGGCCCATCGGGCCCATGCCTCCAACGTGGGGATTGCCCAACGGGTCACGCCGGCGGTGGCCGGTCTGTTGATGGCAGCCGAGATCGCCTATTTCAACAAAGCAGTCCGTCAGCCCCAACGTCCGGTGGCGGCCATTCTGGGGGGCTCCAAGGTTTCCACCAAAATAGCGGTGATCGAGAGCCTACTGGACAAGGTGGACCAAATCCTGATCGGTGGTGCCATGGCCTTCACCTTTTTCAAGGCTCGTGGCTATCCGGTGGGGGCCTCGCTGGTGGAGGATGAGATGTTGGAGGTGGCCAGGCGCACCGAGGCCAAAGCCAGGGAGCGGGGGGTGGCTCTGCTGTTGCCGGTGGATGCCGTCATTGCCCAATCCCTGGATGGGGAACAACAGCAGATTGTCCCGGTGGAGCAGATTCCAGCGGGTTGGATGGGATTGGACATTGGGCCGGCAACGGTGCAGCTGTTTGCAGAGGCCTTGCGGTCGGCGCAGACGATTGTCTGGAATGGGCCGATGGGTGTCTTTGAAAAACCGGCTTTTGCACAGGGTACGGAGGCGTTGGCCCGTTGTGTGGCCGACAGTGCAGCCCTTTCGGTCGCCGGGGGTGGGGATACCGACGCCGCCCTGCGCCAGGCCGGTGTGGCGGAACGGATCTCGTTCATCTCTACCGGGGGGGGAGCCTTTATGGAGTTGTTGGAAGGCAAAGAGTTGCCCGGCATCACCGTATTGACGGAAGCCTGATCACATGCATGTGAGTTTTCAGGCATGACCTTTTGCAACGATTGCGGTTCCAGGGGGGATCCTTTTCCTGGACCCGCAGTCGTTTCGGGGAGGTGTGTGTCACGTTGCGACACGGTTTTGCTCCCCTCCTGCAGCCGCTTATCTGTCAAACCTTCATAAACCTGAACAGTACGTTTCATCCTCTTCCTCTGTCTGCTATCATGTTTCTCAGAGCTGGTGGCCCGACTGTTCCGCCTGGACAGGCACGGTATTGCTGACACGTGTTGGGAATAACTTACTCGGACCCAACCAATCCCGGAGGTCATTCCCTCCTCTGAAACCCCGGAAAAGGTTTACCAAGACCATGTCACAATTGGCCGCACTGTTTTCAAGCCTCCTGAAATACCCTGTACGACTTGGGTTGCTGTTTCTGGTGCTGATATTGGCTGGGACCGGCCTGCTGGTCATCGACCAGATGCGTACCCTCTCCGGCCTTACCGATCATTTTTATCGCCATCCCTTCACGGTTTCTCTGGCCACGATGCGGTTGCGGGATCGTCTCGCCCGGATGCACCTGAAACTGGAAGATGTCATGCATGGCGCGGAGTTGCAGACGGTCGAACGACACCTGGCCAGCCAAGGGCAGGAGATGGAACAGGATCTGCGGATCATCCGGGAGCGGTTTCTTGGTGAGGCAGAGAGGGTTCAAGAGGTGGAGAGCGCGATCAGGATTTGGTTGCGCGTGTGTGACAAGATACTGGAAGCGGTTCGTACCGGTCTTCCCTCCAGTACAACCCACGCCATGATGCTGGAAAATGATCGACTCACCCAACGTGTCATAGCGGCCACCCAAAAAATTCTGGATTATGCCGACCACAAAGCCATCAGCTATCGCCAACAGTCAACCGAACGGTTCCAGCTGTTTTTGGTAGAGGAGAGTGCCGTCATCCTGGTGGTGATCCTGTTGGCTGTCTGGGTGGCGAGTCGACTCTCTTCTCTGCTGCACGCATCGGAAGCGGCCCACCAGAAGACCAGTGCCGTCTTGTCAGAGCAGGCGATCCTGCTGGAAAATATTGTCCATATGGCAACGGATATGGCGATCATAGCCACAGATTCACATCTGGTGGTTCAGCTCTTCAACCCGGTGGCGGAACGAATTTTTGGTTTGCAAGCGGCAGAGGTTGTGGGCGAATCCGTGGACCAAATCCATGAGCGTCTTGGGATCGACCCGGAGAGGGTGGCAGCGGGAATGAAGCAGCTCCGGCAGGTGGGTTTTCATCGGTTTGAGAGACGTCCCCTTCCCAACTTGGCAGGGCGTATTATCGAATCCAGGGCATCTGCCATCCTGGACCGGATGGGAAATGAGGTAGGGTTTTTGTTGATTTCCCGTGATGTGACCGAACAGGCGTTGTCAACGGAGGCCATAGCCCGATCCGAGAAAAAATTTCGCCTGTTGTTGGAGTCGGCCCAGGATGCCATCTTTGTGGCGGATGCCGAGACCGGCCTCATACAGGAGGCCAATCACCGGGCAGAGCAACTTTTGAAACGTCCGTTGCACCAGATCCTGGGCATGCACCAATCTGAACTGCATCCGATCGGGGAGCGGGCAAGATACCGGGAACTTTTCCAGAAGCAGGTGTCTGTTGGGGGCGGATTTGTTGGTGACGTATTGGTGGAGGACAGTCAGGGTCTCTCCATCCCGGTGGAGATCAGTGCCGGGGTGGTGGACATTGGCGGTCAAAAGGTTATCCAGGGCATTTTCCGGGATGTCACCGAGCGCGTTCGCTCCGAACAATCCCTGCGTTGGGCTCTGGACTCTTTGACGGCCAGCCAGGCCCGCCTGCAGGGCATTCTGGACCATGCCCAGGCGATGATTTTTCTCAAGGATCCCCAAACCCGCTATCTTATGGTCAATCGTCGTTTCGAGCTGTTTCTTGACCGCCCGGAACGGAGCGTCCTGGGCTGCACGGACCGCGACCTGTTTTCCGAGGCCACGGCAGCGCAGTTTCAAGCCAATGATCTGCGCGCCATAGAGGTGGGTTCATTCGAGGTGGAGGAGGCTTGGCCGCATGGGGAGGGGAGACGAACCTATCTCTCCGTCAAGTTCCCGATCAAGGATGCCCAGGAAGCCCTGCTCGCTGTCTGCACGATCGCCACCGATATCACCGAGCGCAAACAGATGGAGGAGGATCTGCGTCGATTGAACGAGGAGTTGGAAGATCGCGTACAGGAACGGACGCTGGAGCTGGAACGGTCCAACCGGGATTTGCAGCAGTTTGCCTATGTGGCCTCGCATGATTTGCAAGAGCCCCTGCGTCAGGTGAGCGGATTTGCCCAGTTGCTGGCTCGCCGCTATCAAGGCAGACTGGACGAAAAGGCGGACAAGTTTATCGGATACATGGTCGATGGCACACGATACATGCAGGAGTTGATTGAGGCGTTGCTGAGCTTTTCCAGGGTCAATACCGATGGCAACCCCTTGCAATCGGTCGATTGCGAACAGGTATTGGCGCAGGTGATGAAAAACATGGCCAAAAACATTAAAAACACCAATGCGGTCATTACCCACGATCCTCTGCCCACTCTGCAGGCGGATCTGTTCCAGATGAATCAGATTTTTCAAAATCTGCTGGCCAACGCCATCAAGTTTCGAGGGGAAAATCCTCCCCACATTCACATCGGAGTGGAACGCCACCAGGGGGATTGGCTCTTTTCCGTGCAGGACAACGGCATCGGTATCGAACCACGGCATCAGGAGCGCATTTTTACCATTTTTCAACGTCTCCATACCCGTGTCCAGTACCCGGGAACCGGCATTGGCCTGTCGATCTGCAAAAGGATAGTCGAACGACATGGCGGGGAAATCTGGGTCAAATCGGAATCGGGTCAGGGCAGCACGTTCTTTTTTACAATCAAGCATGACCCGATACTGAATACGTAATTTTTTTTGGAGTTGCCTGGGGTTTGTGGAATTGGTGCTGGAAACCGTGGGGAAATTATGCTAGACAATCCTGTTGCTGGTCGGCGGAGTCGTACTTTGAAGGGTGAAAAGGAAGAAGCCGTGAACACGAACTGCGTGGGACAACCGATCGAAATCCTTCTGGTGGAGGACAATCTGGGCGATGTGGATCTGACCAGGGAGGTACTCATCGAAAGCAAAGTGTCCAACAACCTGTCCGTGGTGGTCGATGGGGAACAGGCGATGGACTATCTGTTACAGAAAGGGGTTTATGCCGGCGTGGCACGGCCGGATTTGGTGCTTCTCGACCTGAACCTGCCCCGCAAGGATGGCCGGGAGGTGCTGGAGGAGATCAAAAGCCACTCCTCTCTGCGTACCATTCCAGTGGTCATCCTGACGACCTCCCGGGCCGAAGAGGATGTGGTAAAAACCTATCACCACCACGCCAACTGTTACATCACCAAGCCGGTGGACCTGGATCAGTTTATCGCGGTGGTAAAAGCCATTGAGGATTTTTGGTTCACGGTTGTCAAACTGCCCTCCCGGAGGGAGTGATGGCCTGGGAAGAGGAACCGAAGGGGGGCTGTATCCGCATCCTGGTGCTGGAGGATGACGATGCTTTTTCCAGCTTGTTGGAGGAGTGGTTGAGTGACCTGGCTGTCATCGCTCCTCATTTGGCGGTCAGCACGCTTCAAGTTGTTGTCTGCGCGCGGTTGGCGGATGCGCTGGATGCACTGCGGGCGGGTCGTTTTGACATTCTGCTGGTAGACCTCAACCTGCCCGACAGTCAGGGCATGGAGACCTTTGACCGCCTGTTTGCCGACAGTTCGGAGCTGCCTGTCATCGTACTCTCGGCCATGGTTGATGAATCACTGGCCATCCAGGCGGTGCGGCGGGGGGCGCAGGATTACCTGGTCAAAGGACGGCTGGATGGGGAGCTGCTGATCCGGTCGATTCGTTATGCGATCGAACGCAGCCTGTTGCAACAAAAACTGTTGCGCTCCTCCGAGGATGAGCGACACATCCGCGAGAGGCGGGCACTGGATCGCTTCCTCTCGCAGGGATTCAGCGCAGTTTCATCCCGCATGTTGGGACAACGCTCTTTGAAGCAGGGCGTGCCGGAGCTTTTTGACGAACATGTCTCGTTGTTTGCCCAATCGCTGGAGCGGGCCGTTGAGGCGCGTACCCACAAAAGCTCTTATGATCCCTCTCCTGAGATGAAAGAGATGGCCAATGGTCTGGGATTCCTGAAGTGTGGTCCGCGGGATGTGGTGGATATATATCTGGATGCGGTGGACGCCAAGAGTATTGTGGCCTACCCGAAAAAACGTCAGGTCTACGGAGAGGAGGGCCGTTTGTTGGCCCTGGAGCTGATGGGGTATCTGGTTTCATATTACCGGCCTTATGCCTTGTCGGCGCGAGAAAAAATAACGAGTTAGAACAATGGATCGATTCCAGCGATAGACCCGTTCATGTTGTGAAAAGGATGATCTGATGACAGGAAACAATAATAAATATTTGCTCAAACTCTATATCACCGGGCACACCTCGCGCTCTGCACGTGCCATCGTGAACTTGCGAAAAATTTGCGAGGAGGAGTTGAACGGGCACTACGAGATGGCGGTGATTGACATTCTGGAGCAACCTCAATTGGCGGAAGATGAAAAGATCCTGGCGACGCCAACCCTGATCAAGGCACTCCCACTGCCATTGCGTCGGATTATTGGTGACCTGACAGACTCGGAGAAGGTTTTGCTGGGCTTGGATCTGCTCCCACTCGATACGGATTCAACAGGATGACAGCCACGGATGATCAAAAGGAGGCCTCCAAGACCCCGGTACTCAAGCTGGCCTCCGGGATAGAAGGGTTTGACCTGATTTCGCAAGGGGGGCTCCCCATCGGGCGCACCACACTGTTGGCCGGTACTGCGGGCAGTGCAAAGACTCTTTTCGCCGCCCAGTTTCTTGCAGAAGGGATCCGCAAGCATGATGAGGCCGGGGTATTTGTCACCTTCGAGGAACCGCCAGAGGATATCCGCAAAAATTTGCTCTCCATGGGTTGGAAAATTGAAACCTGGGAGGTGGAGAAAAAGTGGGCCTTCGTCGATGCCGCACCGCAGCCCGGCGAGGAGATCGTCATGGCGGGCGATTTTGACCTGGGTGCCTTGCTGGCCAGGATAGAGCATGCGGTCAACAGAATAGGGGCCAAGAGGGTCTCCATCGACTCCCTTGGGGCGGTGTTTACCCAGTTTTCCGACTCCGGTCTGGTGCGGGCGGAGCTGCGGCGTTTGGCGGCTGCGCTCAGGGCCATGGGCATTACCGTCATCATGACGGCCGAGCGTACCGATGAGTACGGTGAGATTGCCCGTTTTGGCGTCGAAGAGTTTGTCGCCGACAATGTGATCATTCTGCGCAATGTTCTGGAGGACGCCAAACGGCGGCGTACCATCGAAATCCTCAAGTTTCGGGGCACCGTACACCGCAAAGGGGAGTATCCCTTCACGGTGTTGCCAGACCAGGGCATTGTGATTATTCCGCTCTCTTCCATTGAACTCAAATTGCGTTCCTCTGATCTGCGGGTCACCTCCGGCAGCCAGGAGTTGGATCGCATGTGTGGAGGGGGCTTTTTCCGGGACTCCCTGATTCTGGTCTCCGGGGCGACCGGTTGCGGAAAAACCCTGATGACCGCCGAGTTTATCGCCGGGGGCAGCGAGAACAATGAAAAATGCCTGCTGTTTGCCTATGAAGAGAGCCGGGAACAGTTGATTCGCAATGCGACCGGTTGGGGCATCGACTTTGAAAAATATGAAAGAGATGGCCTGCTCAAGGTGGTCTGTGCCTACCCGGAAAGTGCCGGATTGGAGGACCATCTGATCCAGATCAAGGCGGAGATTGACCTCTTCAAGCCCAACCGGATCGCCGTTGACAGCGTCTCCGCCTTGGAGCGGGTTGCCACCCGCCACAGCTTCCGGGATTTTATCATCACCCTGGTCTCCTTTGTCAAACAGCGTGAAATACCCGGCCTGTTTACCGCCACCACGGCCAACCTCATGGGCGGGCCTTCGGTAACGGAGTCGCATTTTTCCTCCATCACGGATACCATTATTTTGTTGCGCTATGTGGAGATGCTGGGAGAGATGCGGCGCGGCTTGACCGTATTGAAGATGCGGGGCTCCATGCACGAAAAGGAGATCCGAGAGTTTACCATAGATAACAAAGGTATGCATATTTGCAAACCCTTTCGGAACGTGATCGGAATCCTCACCGGCAAGCCGGAATATTTGACCATGGATGAGATGGATCGGGTGGGTTCACTGTTTGCGGATTAATATCCCACAAGGAAGGGGATGACCTATGAGTGCGTGCAGGAAACACCGTTTTTTGCTCTTTGTTGACGGCGACTCCCTGCTGGGGAGGCGGGCCCTGAAAAATTTTCAGGATACTGCGGACGGGTTATTCCAGGATGGGTACAGCCTGGAGGTGGTGGACATATTTAAAGCTCCAGAACGTACAGAGGCGTTCCGCGTCATGGCAGCACCGACGCTGTTGCTGCTGGCTCCGATGCCGCAAATGCGAATCATCGGTGATATGAGAGACCGGGAGCAGCTTCGCAAGGTGTTGGGTAAAGTCGGTCATGGGGAGGAGGGGGCGGCGTAGCCGATTTTTTTTCCCTTTTCGCTCCATTTTTCTTCCTCTTCCCTTTGGTACGAAGGGACATAAGCAAGCCATGTTGTGCCGTTCATTATGTCAAACCCTGCTTGAAAAAAATGCCGATGGTATCCTGGTGATAAGCCGCGCGGGGCGGGTTCTGTTCGCCAACCCGGCCGCTGAGCGGCTTTTTTCGAGAAAACACGGGGAGTTGCTGGATCAAGATATGGGATTCCCGGTGACAGCCGGTGAGAGTGCAGAGGTGGATCTGGTCCCCAGGGGGCAGGAGCCTGGGGTGGCGGAGATGCGTGTGGTAGAGATCTCCTGGTACAGAAGGTCCACCGCTTTTTTGGTTTCACTGCGGGATATTTCGGACCGCAAGCGCATGGAGTTGGATCTGCAACAGGCCAAGGAGGTTGCGGAAGAGGCCAATCAGGCCAAAAACCGTTTTCTTTCCAATATGAGCCATGAGTTGCGTACCCCGCTGAATGCGGTGATCGGCTTCTCCAGCCTGCTGATGGAAAAGGAGATGGGGCCCCTGTCGGAAACCCAGCAGGAGTTTTTGCAGGGTGTCCTGTTCAGCGGCAAAAATTTGCTCTCTTTGGTCAATAATCTGTTGGATCTGGCGGATGCCGCCGCAGGCCAGTCGGCAGCGAACCTCCAGATAATAGATCTGAAGGTATTTCTGGCCTCTCGATTTTCACTGGTACGTGATGCCGCGCTGGCCAAGAGGATCCAACTGAAGGCCCACTGGAAGGATGCCCCGGATATTTGGGTTACCGACCCGCGTCTGCTGGGGCGGATATTGGATCATCTGCTGGGCAATGCGATCAAGTTTACTGCGGATGGAGGACGGGTGGAGCTGATCGCGCAAATGGTGAAAGATTCACAGCAGGGGAGTCTGTTGGAGCTTTCGGTTATCGATTCCGGGGTTGGTATCCATCCGCAAAACCTGGAAAGGATTTTCCAGCCTTTTGAACAGGAGGATGGTTCCAGTACACGTGCCTATGCCGGAGTTGGGGTTGGGTTGGCCTTGGTGCGGCAGTGGGTGCAACAGTTGGGTGGGCAGGTGATGGCCGAAAGTCAAGGGCTGTGTCGGGGGAGCAGATTTCAGGTTGTGCTGCCCTTGCACGGGAAGGAGACCGATGGTCGAAGATAAGGTGAGAGATAGCAGTGCCGAGGCACATATGGATGCCGTTGTGCATACCCTGGCCAACGTCATGGTGGATCGGGAAGGGTCGCTCTGCGATCTCCATTACAGTATGCGCAGCCGCTCTGGAGAGGAGATTCCTGTCCTTTTTGCTGCTTCGGCCCTTTGCGACAGGCAGGGTCAGGAGCGTTTTTTTTCGATTGTCGAGAAACGTGCGGATGGCATGCTGATTGTTGACAGGGAGGGAATGGTCAACTTTGTCAGCCCTGCGGCAGAGCGTCTGTTGGCCCGTTCGGCCTCACAACTGGATACCATCATTGAAGAGGCTGACGCCGTCATGTACCAAAACAAAACCCGCAAGAAAAAATATTGGGTTTCCTGTGTGAATGCTGTGTGTGTCTCCACTCCCGGTGTATCGCCATGACCTTGCCAACATTGCGCTTGTTGCTGGTGGAAGACAATCCGGCCGACCACGCCATTATCCTGGAAAACCTGGAGGATTCCAGCACGCAGCGGGATTTTGTGCTGGAGAGGGTGGACTGTCTGGAACAGGCCGTTGAGCGGTTGATGGCTGCAGCGTATGACCTGTTGCTGTTGGATCTGAATCTGCCGGACTCGTCAGGCATGGAAACCTTGACGACCTGCACCAGCCGATTTCCCGATGTGCCGGTGGTGGTATTGACCCATCATGCAGATCCGATCATGGGTCGTCAGGCTGTGCAGGCGGGCGCGCAGGATTTTGTCAGCAAAAATTTGATGGAAATAGGTGCAGGAGACCTGCTGCTGCGTATTATTGATCACGCCATAGAGCGTAAACGCATCTATTTGGCCCTGGAATCCAGTCAATCCAGTTTTCGCAGTCTGGTGGAAAAAAACAGCGATGGCATTCTGGTGGTGGATCAGGAGGGGGTTGTCTGTTTTGCCAATCCGGCTGTCTCCACGCTGTTTGCTGGCAGACGGTTGGAGGTGGGGGAGCTGTTTGGGTTCCCGGTCGGTGCGGAGAGTGCGGAGTTGGATGTGCTGCTGCCGGGCCAGGGCGTGCGCGTGTTGGAGATGCGGATCGGGGAGACCTCATGGGAAAACCGGCCGGCTTATCTGGCTTCACTCAGGGATATTACCGAGCGCAAACAGATAGAGACTGACCTGGCCCGTGCCAAGGAGGCGGCCGAGAGTGCCAACCACGCCAAAAGCTCCTTCCTGGCGACGATGAGCCATGAGATTCGCACCCCCTTGAACGCCATCATCGGGATGACGGACTTGTTGGAAACCCCCTCCTCAAAGGAGGAGTGGGCAGAGGCTGCCAAGATTATCCGGGAGTCGGGCAACGCACTGTTGGTATTGATCAATGACATTCTCGATCTGGCCAAGATTGAATCGGGCGAGATGGATCTGCAAAACGAAACCTTTATTCCAAGGGATCTGCTGGAGAGTGTCTACAATATCATGCGGGTTTCGGCTGTTGAGGCCAAGGGGTTGCAGTTTACCATGGAGGTGGCCGCCGCTGTTCCGTCGGCGGTGGTCGGTGATTTCAGGCGCATCCGTCAAGTGTTGATCAATCTGGTGGGTAATGCCGTGAAGTTTACCAAGGCTGGCAAGGTCTCCATCCGGGCAGATGTGGAGTCAATGGCAGAGAGGGAGTGTCAACTGCGCTTTTCCGTATCGGACACCGGGATGGGGATTTCGGCAGAAAAACAGCAGGTGATTTTTGACTCCTTTGTGCAGGCAGATGCTTCCACCTATCGTCAATACGGCGGTACCGGATTGGGGTTGGCAATCAGCAGGCGGCTGGTCGATCTGTTTGGCGGCCGCATATGGGTGGAAAGTGAGGTTGGCCAGGGCAGCACTTTCTCCTTTACGGTCAACGTTGCCATGGATGATAGCGTGGTTTGTCGGCCATCAGAAGCTTCCGCCTGCCAGATACGATCCAGGCCCGAACTCTCCATCAAGGAGCAGTCGGACAGCTTTATCTCCCGCATGGCAGCGGCGCGCATTCTCATCGTCGAAGACAATCCGATCAACCAGCTTGTGGTGTTGAAAATGTTCAAGCGATTGGGGATCTGTCCGGCGTTGGCGAAGGATGGGAAAGAGTTGCAACAAAAGGTATCATCTGAATATTACGATATTATTCTGATGGATTTGCAGTTGCCGGACGCCAATGGCCTTGACTTGGCAAGGTGGTTGCGCCAGTTGGAGCAGGATGAGGGCAGAACACCGACTGTATTGGTCGCTTTTACGGCGTCTGCCTTTGAAAGCGATCGTCGTCGTTGCCTGGAGATTGGCATGGACGACTTTTTGTGCAAGCCGGCCCGGATAAGCGATATTGAACGCATCCTGATTCGCTGGTTGAAGGATCCAACCCCCAACGCGGCCGTCAACAAGAAGGGCCCCCATTCGTGTCTGTCCGTGGAGCTGAATTATGCCACGCTGGAAAGCTTGCGGCTGGATCTGCAGGAGTCGTTTGACAATGTGGTAGAGGTGGTATTGATGAACCTGAACGAGCGTCTGCTCGTACTCCGGGAAGCGCAGGAAAAGGGGGATCTGCATCGTCTGGCGGACACGGCACACCAACTCAAGGCAACCTGCCGCCAATTCGGTGCCGAGCGGACAGGGGCTCTCATGGAGCAACTGGAACTCATGAGCCATTCAGGCAACGACCAGGGCATTGCGGCAATGATCGCCTGTATTGGTACGGAGTTGGAGACCGTGACACACCTGCTGCGTGCCCACCTGGGACATTTGCAGGAAAAAGGGAGTCACTCCTGAAACATGGTCTCCAACTGCTCCTCTTCCGAAGGCGGTGAGGCGGTGGGAATGCCAAGGATTATGTTTTGTACGTTGGCAAACGGCTTGCCGATATGCAGCCCGTTGTTGTCGATGGTGAACTCCCGGATCTGTTTGTCATGCTGCGAGCCCCGCATTTTGATGATGGCCACCCCGCGGCGCAAAATACCGTTGATTTCCACATAACGCAGCAGAAGGATGGCGTCGGTGATGGTGGAGATGTGCGCTTCGGTAATGGAGTCCCCACCGGAAAGTTTGGGCGTGGTACTGGTGAACAGGGAGCAGACCTCCTCCTGTTTGGCAAAAGAGGTCAAGCCGATGACAAATTCCCGGAAAAACCGCACCTGTGCGACCCGTTCCATGGCCGAAACACTGTCCATGATCAGCCGACGAGGCCGAAAGCTCTCAATTTCCCGCTGAATCAGCAACAGATGGTCTTCCAATCCCATGGATTCAGGATATTGGCAGATGACCCGCAGCAGGCCATCCTCCTCCCACTTCTGGAAGTCCAACCCCCAGGACTGGGCGTTGCGCAACAGTTGGGCATGTGACTCTTCATAGGCCAACAGAAGAACCTTCTCCCCCCGGCGACACCCTTCGGCTGCAAAGGTGGTGGCCAACAGGGTCTTGCCGCCGCCCGTGGGACCGCTGACCAGAAAGATGGAGTCCCGGAACAGTCCACCGCCAGACATGGTGTCGAGGGTCTGGTTGCCAAAACTGATGCGGGTGGTGGAAGAGGATTGCTTCAACTCCCGGGCCGAAAGCGGCAAAATACTGATGCCGATGGGGGCATTGATGGTGAAGGGGTATTCGCCTTTGTAGTGGATGTCTCCCCGCATTTTAAGCACCTGGATGGTCCGGCGGCACTTTTCCTCCTTGAGTACATTGCGCAGGATGATGACCGTGTCAGAGACAAACTCCTCCACCCCGTGGCGGGAGATGCGCCCGTACTCGTCGAGCCGTTCAGCTGTCACCATCGATGTGATACCCATGTTGCGCAAGGCATCGATGATGCGGAAAATTTCATTCCGTACCACGGAGGAGTCGTGAAACTGGTCGAACAACGAGCCGATCGAATCCAATACCAGCAGTTCGGCTCCGGTCTGTTCCACCAGATGCTCGATACGGATCAACAGACCGGAGAGGTCATAGTTCCCGGCTGTTTCCAGGGGTATCGGGTCCGGGGAGGCATCGATAAAACGCAAACTGCCATTGGCCACCAGATCTTCCAACGGCCAACCCATGCGCTGCACATTGCGCACCAAGTCCGGTATGCGCTCTTCCATGCTGACGCAGATCGCTTTGCGCCCAAAATTTGTGATTCCCCGGTAAATAAATTCCATGCCCAGAATGGTCTTGCCGGATCCTGAACTGCCTACAACCAGACAGGTACGCCCTTTGGGCAGACCACCCATGGTGATATGGTCAAATCCTTCAATGCCGGTGGGCAGCTTTTCAAGAGCGTTTGTACTCTCCCGCATGATTATTTTCTCCTTGCGTTTCCATCATTCAGCATGTCACGGCCCGTTCTTGTCCAGGGCGCGTTCACGATAAAAGTCTGTCAGGTATCCCAGAATCTCAACCAGAACCAGTCTGGCATCCTGGGAGAATGCTCTCTCTTCGGCCGCAGTGGTCCAATGTCCTGTACTGCGCAAAATTTTAAGGTGCAGCAAAACCACGTCCCGGGCTCCGGCCTCCATGGTGACCAGACGGGAGGCCAGGGCGCGCACATCCTCGCGGGGCTTTTCCCGTCGCTCTCGGGTAGAGATGACATAATTACGTACCACTTCCCCGTAAATGCGCTCCAGGGAGAGGGCGCGCAACCCCTTTCCCGGGGTGCGGTCGGAGAGCTGTTCCAGGGATTGAATCTCTTGTTCCTGGCGGGAACGTTGTCTGGATCGCTCCTGTTCCGCCCACAGGCGGTGACGCTCTACGGCGTAGCAGATTGCACGGGTCAGCAGTGCCCCCTCCAGGTTTTGTTTGTTCAGATAGTCCTGGGCACCATGACGGATGGCGTGGGCCCCGATCAGAGCGTTATCATCCATGCCGGTCAGCACCACCACCGCCACATCCGGAGTTTGTTGGCGCAAACGGTGCAGGGTTTCCAGGCCAGTGCTGTCCGGCAAATTAAGATCCAGCAAAACAGCGTCAAACGGCTCCAACGCCAACTGCCCGAGGGCCTGGGCCAGACATTCGGCTGGAAACAGGGAGAGGCTTGGCAGATGCGAATAGGCCACCACATCATCCGACAACGCACTCTCCATGACCAACTGGCGATCCGCTTCCGAATCCTCCACCAGTAAGACCCGAAGCACACTGCCCCTGTTTTTATCCTGTGAACGGTCGTGCATGTTGGCCCTTCGTCCCGGCTGTTCTGGTTTTGTCATAACGGGACGTACCGTCCCGTTACAGCTTTTACCTGCTGTCACTCCTGACTGAATGGAACTTCAAAGGGTAGTATATCCAATCCAGACAACACTTTTTCTCTGTCAGACAGATCCCCGATAATCCGGCGCATGGGAGGGGGTAAAACCTTGACCAAAGTGGGGGTCGCCAGGATTTTTTCGTCTTCTGCCAACTGGGGTTGGTCCAGGATGTCGATCACGGCTATTTCATACATCCCGGCCATCACCTCATCACAAACCCGGCGCAGATTTTTGATTGAGCGCGCAGAGCGCGATGTGTACCCCGCGATATAGAGTTTGAGCAGATATCTGCCGTGTCCGGCCATCAGACCACCCCATTCTCAGAGACGACGGCTACCCTGTAGAAGTCAATGGACATCATGTTTCCGGTTCCTTGTCGTCATGCCATGGCGTTACGAAAAGCCTTTTTGAGCATTGTGATTTTTGCAAGCACAACCGCTTTGTGTCAAACCATAAAGGCATTGGCCGATATTATGCGTTTCGAGAGAAAAACAGCAATGAAAAAACTGCCAGCAGAAAAATGCGGCCATCCGGTGGGAGAGGCTCGTCACAGGGAGGGGCAAGCCGCACCATTTTTGTTCAAACGTTGCTTGCGGCCACCCCCTGTGACATCTTTTCGGTTTTATTGGAAAAATTGATATTCTAAGCAGCTTTTTTCAGCAAAACGGGTTGTTCTGCAACCGTTTTTCGACCTTTAATCATGGCCACCAGTATGATGCCAGCCCCCAGTACCAGGGCCAGAATCATGATGGCAAAGCTGGCATTTTTCAAAAGGCTTATGCTGGCTGCTTCCATGGGAGCAATCCATTCCAGTTGGGAAAGGTAGACCGGGATCACCAGCAACCGACTGAGCAGAACCGTCAACATGATCACCCCCATGACCAGCTTGATCATGAAAGGTTTGACATAGGTCGTGCCGATCGCACCCAACTGAATGCCGAACAGGGAGCCTCCCAATATGATCATGGCCAGGCGTACATCCACATAACCGTTCCAGGCAAATTTGATGGTGCCGCCGACGCCCATGACAAAGGCGATGACCAGTTCGGTGGCAGAGGCCATCAGGCTGCTCATGCCCAGGATATAAATTTGCGCGGGGACGCCAATAAAGCCGCCAACGGCGATGGTGGCGGCCAACAGGCCGGTAGCAAAGCCCAGGGGAATGGTGAAGAGGATGGAAATCCGTGTGTTGATGCTGGGAAAATAGACCATGGTACCGGGGATGTGGATGCTTTGGACCCACAATGCCAGTCGGCCCGGTTTTTCCTGTTCCATCACCCCGGAACGGTAGCTTTTGATGGTATCACGCATGACGAAGCCACCCACCAAAGCCAAAATGATCACGAAGGAGACAGAGACATAAAGGTTGGAACCCGCATCACCAAAATGCTGTTTGATCAACTCCTGGTAATGGGCACCCAGCAATACCCCAGCCTCGGCGGAAATGCCCATTACCAGTCCCATTTTTACATCGACCTGACCAAATTTGGCCCGTTTGATGGCTCCAACCAGGGCTTTGGGAAATTTGTGGCACATGTTGCTGGCCACTGCAACGATACCGGGCACGCCCATGCTCATCATCGCCGGGGTCAGCACAAACGCTCCTCCCGAACCGATAAAACCGCTGACCAACCCCCCGACAAACCCCACCAGAAAAAGATAGAGCGCGTTTGTCAGGTCCAGGTGAATAAAGTTGAGTGATTCCATGAAAAAGATTCCTGCAATAAAAGTTTGATCAAGAGGCACTGCCTAATGCTTGGCATGAATACCCATATATTTCCAGAACTCTCCGGTAAACTTGCCGTGGACGATGGAAAAAGAGAACGCAATCAGGATTGGGATGATAAAAAACCATTTTCCCTGAGATATCCAATCGAGAATTTGCGTTTCGTAGCGGAAGAGCAAAAAATAGAGTGCGACTGATGCGCTGCCCCAGCCGATAACCGGGACAAAGCTGTTGGAAGTTTTGGTGTGTGGTGTCATGGAAAGCCCTTGTTCGTTAAGTAATTCAGCCTTTGTGTGAGAGGAGAGCGCAGCTATAAACAACGCGAGACCAGCACCGCAAAGAAGAGGATGACCCGACCGTGCCGAATGCACAGTCAGCCAGCAACGATAACGCATCATGTGTCAAATTTGTGTCAAATTTTAGCGATAACGTATAAAAATTTCATCAATTTTGAACACAAAATAATTGTTTATTTTGGATCCGCGCAAACCGTGCGGCCGCACGCTTTGGCACCGTAGGCATCAGATGATCACCATTTATTGTTTTTTTGTGTTTTCAGCCGCTGCCAAAAGGCCAGACGTTTGGCGATCTCCCGCTCAAAACCGCGTGGGATCGGTTGATAAAACTGTTGGCCGCGCAAGGCTTCAGGCAGGTACTCTTCGGCCACATAGCCATGTTCGTAGTCGTGGGGATAGCGATAGTTGGCACCGTATCCCAGCTCCTGCATCAGACGGGTGGGGGCGTTGCGGATATGCAGGGGTGGCAGCAGGTGGCCGGTGGTTTTGGCGGCGGCGCAGGCGGCCTGGTAGGCGGTATAGAGGCTGTTGCTTTTTGGGGCGGTGGCCAGATAGACCACCGCCTGGGCCAAGACCAGATCCCCTTCGGGTGACCCCAGAAAATGGTAAGCCTCCTTGGCGTTCAGGGTGATGCTCAACGCCTGAGGGTCTGCGTTGCCAATGTCCTCGGCAGCAAACCGGATCAACCGGCGGGCGATATACAGCCCGTCTTCTCCGCCAGCCAGCATGCGGGCCAACCAGTAGAGGGAGGCATCGACATCGGAGCCCCGCAAGGATTTGTGCAGGGATGAGATCAGATTGAAGTGGGCATCGGCCGATTTGTCGTACAGGGCGGCCCGGCGGTGCAAACAGGCGGCCAGATCGGCCAGTGTCAGGGGTCGTGGGTTGCTTTCGACTTTGCTGACCGTGACCAGGGTTTCCAGCAGATTGAGGGCATATCGGCCATCGCCTTCGGCTTCATGGGCGATCCGTTGCAGCAGGGGCTCGTCCAGCTGCAGTCCCAGTTTGCCAAACCCCCGTTCAACATCTGCGATGGCTCGCCGCAGCAAGAGGAGCAGATCGGCCTCAGGCAGTGGATTGAGCACCACGACCCGACAGCGGGAGAGCAGCGCACCATTGAGTTCAAAGGAGGGATTTTCGGTGGTGGCTCCGAGCAGGATGATGGTGCCGTCTTCCACGTAGGGGAGAAAGGCATCCTGCTGGGCCTTATTGAAGCGGTGAATTTCGTCCATGAATAGAATGATGCCGCCGGCCTCGGCCACGACGGGTGATTTGGCCCGCTCCACCACCGCCCGCACCTCTTTGACCCCGGAAAAGACGGCCGAAAGGGCTTCAAAAGGCAAAGAACTCTGTTTGGCGATCAGGCGTGCTATGGTTGTTTTGCCTGAGCCAGGTGGTCCCCACAGGATGATGGATGGCAACCGGTTTGCGGACAGAACCTGGGTGAGAAAGCCTCCCGTCCCCATCAACGGCTCCTGGCCCAGCAACTCTTCCAGCGATGTGGGACGCATACGATCGGCCAGGGGGGCATTTCCTGACTTGGCGGCGGATGGTGGCATGCGATTCTCCTCGATGATACCCGTGTTTTTTTGGTTTTTTATAAACAATTGCAGGAGGATGGGGTCCGTCATGCTCTCCGGTCACCCTTGCACACCTTTCCAAACCGGATACGTTCCGCTATCATCACCGCCCTTGATGGTGTTTATCAAGCAGATTCGTGTCAGCCATCTCAAGGTTTTTTGTTCCCATGCAGACCATTCTGATTACGGGTTGTTCCAGCGGGATTGGCCAATGCGTGGCCCATGGACTCAAACAGCGCGGCTATCGTGTGTTTGCCACGGCCCGCCAGCTCAAGGATGTGGAACGTTTACAACAGGACGGTTTTGAGACCTGCCAACTGGACCTGGACGACTCCGACTCGATTCGTAACGCGGTGGAGTGGGTGCTGGAACGGACGGGCGGCACCCTGTATGCCCTGTTCAATAACGGGGCCTACGGCCAACCCGGTGCAGTCGAGGATATTTCCCGTGCGGCATTGCGGGCCCAGTTTGAAACCAACCTGTTTGGCACCCATGAACTGACCAGCCTGCTGCTGCCGGTCATGCGCCGTCAAGGTTATGGGCGCGTGATCCAGAACAGCTCGGTTCTGGGATTTGTGGCCCTGCCATACCGAGGGGCCTACGTGGCCAGCAAGTTTGCCCTGGAAGGGCTCACCGACACACTGCGGCTGGAGTGGCGCAACAGCGGGATCCATTTTTCCCTGATTGAACCCGGTCCCATCCAAACCGCCTTCCGCCAAAATGCCACCCGGGCATTTCATCGCCACCTGGACAGTCAGACCAGTGTACACCGGGAAGCCTATCTGGCCATGGAAGAGGCGTTTCTCCATCAGGCCCAACGGGGTGGGGCACGCTTTTCCCTGCCTCCCGCAGCGATTTTGCCAAAAGTGATCCACGCCTTGGAAAGCCGCCGCCCCAGGGTCCGTTATGGGGTCACTCTTCCCACACATTTGTTTGCCATCCTGCGTCGGTTGCTGCCGAGGGTTGTCATGGATGCCATCCTGGCGCGGGTTCTGTAATGACCCAAGCCTCCTGATTTGACAGGTCAACGATGACGGGGCGCAGGGAACGATCATGCGACACCAATTTTTTTCCAGGGGATATGCTTAAGTTCATGGAAAACAGTCAAATCGGAGTCTGTCGTCCCCCTGTCTTTTATGGCTTGGCCGGACAAATATGGGTGATCAGTTTTGCCCTGGTGGCACTGCTTATCACGGTAACGGGATTGTTTTATTTTTATCAGGAAATTGAGAGTGTCAAACAAAACAAGTACAATGAGCTGGCCAGTATAGCCGAATTGAAAGTCGGGCAGATCGTGCAGTGGCAGCATGAGCGTCTGGCAGATGCGGAAGGGTTCCAGAACAGTCTCCTCCTCTCCAGAGCCGTTGAAAAACGGATCAGCAACCCGACGGAGCCGGAACTCCAGTCTGCGTTACGGCAACATTTTGCTGTCGAACAACAATTGCATTTATATTCAGATATTCAGTTGTTGGATGCAACAGGCAGACTGGTTCTCGCTGCATCAGACACACCAGACCCGGTTGGAGCCACCACTCAGAGTGCCATTGAGCGGGCCTTTTCCGGTCGGAAGCCTGTCCTCTCTGAATTTTATCTTCCCTCCGATGGCAAGGTACAGTTGGACGCCGTTGCGCCCATATGGGATGCCAATGGTCATCCGCTGGCCGCGATCATCCTCTCCTCGCACGCAGACAAATTTCTCTATCCGCTGATCAAATCCTGGCCACTACCGAGTCGGAGCGCGGAGACGCTGTTGGTGATGCGACAGGACGAGGAGGTCGTGTTTCTGAACGAACTGCGACACCAGTCCGGAACAGCTCTCTCTTTGCGCTTTCCATTGACTCAAACCAGCCTGCCAACCGTTCAGGTCGTGTTGGGCAAACGAGGCCTGTTTATCGGGATGGACCATACGGGGAAAATCGTCCTGTCCGACCTGCGTACCGTGCCGGATTCCGCCTGGCTCATGGTGGCCAAAATAGACATGGATGAGATTTTGACCGAAGCCTATCAGGAGGCGATCCCCATTATTTTCATGGTCATCTTGACCATTCTGTTTGCCGCCGCCGTGATGGGATTTGCCTATCGTCAGCGGCAGCAGTCCCTGCTTTACCATGCGTTGTACCAGTCAGAACAGCAGAAAAGGGTGGTCGAAGAGGAGGCGGTGCGGATCAATACCGCCTTGCAAGACCGGGAGGAGCGGCTGCGTTTGACGCAGGAGTATGCGCTGGACGCCATCATCACAATTGATGCCAACGGCCTGGTGCAAGAGATCAACCCGGCGGCAGAAAGCCTGTTTGGCTACTCAAGGCATCTGTTGCTGGGTCAAGATATTGCCGACTATATCATTCCACCGGAATTTCGTGTGGCACATAAAAATGCACTGTTGCAGCATACGGAAAGCCGTGGTGTCTTTGCCGGCGTCAAGCGCAAAGTGGAACTGCGTGGCTTGTGTGCGGATGGTCATATTGTCAACCTGGAGGCGGGTCTGATCAGTATATCCATAGCCGGCACACTGTACTATACGGCTTTCCTGCACGATGTGACTGATCGTGTACAGCTGTTGAAGGCGTTGGAAGAGTCTCTCAGTGTGGCAGAGTCTGCCAGCAAGGCGAAGAGTGAATTTCTGGCCAATATGAGCCACGAAATTCGTACTCCCATGAATACAATCATCGGCATGGTTGATTTGATCCTGAGCGTGCCTCTCTCCCCGCAAGAGCAGAAAAACAATCTGGAAATTGTCCTGCAATCCTCCCTGTCGCTGTTGGGCCTGATCAACAATATCCTGGATTTTTCCAAGATGGATGCCGACATGATCACCCTGGAGCGAGTTCCGTTTGATGTGCATGGTTTGCTTGAAAGTGTCTGCAATGCGCTGGCCATCAACAGTTGTCAGAAAGGGCTGGAGCTGTTTTGCGACCTGGATTCGCAGCTTCCAGCGATGGTGGTCGGGGATCCGTTGCGGCTCAGACAGGTGCTGGTCAATCTGGTCAGTAATGCCATCAAGTTTACGGAAGAGGGCGAGGTGTTGATCCGGGTCGAACAGTCATCAATCGACGCCAACGGTTGCCCTCGTGAGCTGTTCAAGGAGTCTGTCCGGCTGCGTTTCAGCGTTTCTGACACGGGTGTCGGCATTCCTGCAGCAAAGATACCCCTTGTTTTTGATCGGTTCACGCAGGCAGACGGCTCCACGACCCGTAAATATGGCGGGACAGGGCTGGGCCTCACCATCAGCAAACATCTGGTTGCCCTGATGGGCGGCGAACTTGGATTGGAAAGCGTGGAAGGGCAGGGCTCCTGCTTCCATTTTACGGCCTGCTTCGGGGTGACTCCTGAAGTTGGGAGTGAACATGTTGACGACGGCGGGATGGAGATGGCTGTTGAACAGGAGGTGGAACCGTTGGCCGGGATGCGGATACTGCTGGCCGACGCCCATGCCAGCGGACGCACGATTGTCAAAGGGTTGTTGTCGACCGCCGGCGCAGAAGCTGTTGAAGAGGCCGCAGATGCCGTCACCATGCTCACCATGCTACAGGGGCGGGATGCCGCCCGGCAGCGTCAGCAGCCCTTTGATTTGTTGATCGTGGATAACAGTCTGTTGCGCAAAAACGTCTCTCTGCTTGACTGGCAAGGCGCGCCGGGGGAGGGGGCGGGCAACGTCATCCTGTTGTTGCCATCCCACATCAGCCTGGATATGTTTGCCGCTGTCACCTGGCTGCAAGGGGCCCGATCGGTGCGCAAACCTGTTTTTCGTTCCCGGTTGTTGCAAGCTGTTCGAGAGCTGTCGGGTCGGGAATTCCCTGACGAGGCGTGTGTGGTTGAACCGCCCCTGGCTTCCAGACAGGAGTCAGGCCTGGATATTCTGTTGGTAGAGGACAATATCAACAACCAAAAATTGGCGACAACCATTCTGCAACATGTGGGGCATACCGTGACCATCGCCGATAACGGTCTGGAGGCACTGGTCTGTATGCAAAAAAAAACCTACGATCTGGTTTTGATGGATTTGCAAATGCCGGTCATGGATGGCATGGAAACCACCCGGCGGATTCGCACAACCGATCCCGCTGTTGTGGTCAATCCACAGGTACCCATCATCGCGGTGACTGCCAAGGCAACGGGTGGTGAGGAAAAACAGTCTCTTGAGGCTGGCATGGATGGCTATTTGAGAAAGCCCTACCAGGCCAGGGATCTTTTGAACCTTATCGACACAGTCATGTTGAAGCGCGCAAAAACAGTGCACAAATCACCCGGCAGAAAAAAAGATACGGTATTGAAATCTGTTGGGTTGGATCCGGTGGCCTTTGCCGAGAGGAGCGGGTTTTTTGTGCAGAATTTTCCTGGTTATCTGGATGAATTGTCGTATGTTGTTGCGGAGGCGGATCCGGTTCAAACGGCCAAATGGGCGGAACGTCTGAGTGGTGCGGCGCGGGAGGTAGGTGCTTGGAGGGTATCCATCCAGAGTATGCGTTTGCGCAGCAGTGCAGAAAGCAAAAATTGGGAAGCGGCCCAACTGGCCTTGACACAATTGGCCATCGATTGCCAGCAAGCCAGGCAGGCTATCCTGGAACGGGAGATGGGTGGATGAAAATATTGATTGTAGACGACGTGTTGGAAAACAGGGTCTATATGTACAGTCTCCTGTCCCCTCTGGGTCTGTGTGACATGGCAACCAACGGCGTGGAGGCAGTGGAGTGGGTTGAGGCGGCCCTGGAGAGTGAAGAGCCTTACGAGCTTATATTGTTGGATGTGATGATGCCAAAAATGGATGGTCAGACTGCACTGCAGGCCATACGCGCGAAGGAACAGGAGCATGGCAGGGTCGGCGTCAAGGAGTCCGTGATCCTGATGGTGACTGCGGACAACTCCCCGGAAACCGTGACAAGAGCCTTTTTCGCCGGGTATTGTACAGATTTTCTGGCCAAACCGATTACCCGTCAGGTTCTCATGAACAAGTTAAGGGAATATCATTTGATAACAGATTAGTACCACCGTGGTCCGACTGCCCTGATTTGACCGGTTGGCTGTCATGGAGCGCAGGAGAGATTTTTGCCCCTGCCGGGGGGGCAGGGCGGGGGGCATCCTCTGCTTTTGCTGGTGGGTGATGGTGTCAGTTTCTCTTGCTGATACAAGGAATCTACTGTATCCTGCCCGGGTTTGGGTGTGTGCCCTGTGCGGTTGAGCCTGCCTGTGAGGCTGGGGTGGGTTGACTGAAAGGCGGGTGACGCGAACTGATCAAGGATTTTGTGCCATGGCCCATGAACCAACCCGCAGCAAAAAGGCGTGTCCCGCTTGGTCACTGACCCTGGTCAACGTGGCACTGTTGCTGCTCGTCATTTTTATCGCGCTGCTCTCTGCATCCCAGAGCGATCCGGCCCGGGCCGGGCAATTGATGGCCTCGTTGCACAGAGCTTTTGGTGTGGATGGACTCTTTGCCTTTTACAGTCCGGCCTCCGCTTTGCTCGGACGCGGGGATCCCGCTGAGTTTCCGCAAAAATTGGCCCTGCTGCACCAGATCGGCCCGTTGGTCGACAGCAACCGGGCCGAGGTGGAGACGACAGACGAGGGGTTCATCATGAGGATCGAAATGGATGCCCTCTTCCAGCCCGACAGCTTGCAGTTGCGACCGGAAATCATGCCCCGCCTGCGGCGCATGGCGGTCCAGTTGGCCAGTTTTGAAAACCGGATTCGGGTGGTGGGTTATTCGGACCAACCGACCGTTCCAGCCCATGGGGCAGGTCAGCCCGGCAGCGGCCGTTCGCTGGCGTTGGCCTACTCCCTGTTGTCCGCCCGGGGTGGTAAATCCTCCCGCTTCCGCCCGGCCCGTTCGGGGGATCCGGAGCAACAGGAGACAGCTGCTGTCGACGGAGGTGGGCAGGGCAATCCCAATCCGGCTTTGGCCTACGCTTCGGTGATGGTTACCTATTTTGCTGCCGCAGGAGGGGTGGAAACAAAACGCCTGGAGGGCATAGGTCATCTCCTTACCGCGCCGCCTGCCAAGGTCGGAGTGGAGAAGGCCACCAGTATGGCCTACAGAAGACGTATTGAAATTGTGCTAACGCGGGAACGGTTGCCAGCCAAGCCATCGCCGCCAAAATAATCTGCCAACATTAGAGAAGGAATCGACATGTTTGCCACAATGAGATTCAAGACCCAGCTATATTTTCTGGCCGGTCTGCTGCTGGTCATCATGGCTATCAGCAGTCTGGCTGGTATAGTCCGGGGCGGCGGCGATGAGGGGAGTGCTGCCAAAGGGCTTGCAGAGGTTGTGGTTCCATTGTCCGAGGTGATGGCCAACCTGCAATCCAGCCAATCGGAGCGGGCCATCCAACTGGAACGGACCTATCGCTATGCCAGCCTGGGCAAGGGGGGGGCTGTCAAAACCAAGGAACCACCGGTCCGGGCTGAGGAGGAGGGCGGACGTACTTCGGGCATGAAGGTGGACCGGGGGCTGCTCGGCCGGGGGGATGAGCCGGCCAAAAAGGCTGCCGGCAGTGGTTTTGACGGTCGTCGGGATGGTTCAGACAGCCCGGATCAGGTTGGTGCCGATGGGCTGGCAAGGAGCGAGGGGGAGTATAAACGGGCCAGCCAGCAGATCGATGAGGGGCTCAGAAAGGGGCAGGAGCTGATCCGGGATGCCTCGGGTCGTGGCGGGCGGGCCGTGGAGTGGCAGGGGATCGCCGATCGTTGGAAGGCGATGGAGCGGGCCTTGGGGGATTTTACCAAATTGGGTCCCCACCTTTTTGATCTGTTGCGTGCGGGTCGCCCGGCGGATGCCTCTGAACTGCTGGACAAACTGTTGTCGCGGCATGCGGAGTTGGAGCGGACCATGGGGCAGATCCAGGGCGAGCTGCGGCAACTGACCCAGGATACGTTGGGTGGTGCAGCCCGCCCTGCGCCCTCTGCCGGGCTCTGGTCCTGGATCCTGGCCGGCGGCAGCCTGCTGCTGGGGATTATCGTTGCATGGGTGATGATCCGGGCCATCCTGAACAACCAGAAGGGCGGCGGCGAGTCCACCGAGTTGCTCGTCCTGGCTGAGGAGATTGCCCGTGGCAATCTGACGGTGGACCGGACTCTTGGCAGCCATCCCAAGGGGCCGGCGGACAAGGCGATCCACAAAATAGTCACCACCTACAATGAGCTGTTCAGGGAGTTGAGCCAGGATACGTCCAAGTTGCAGCAGGTCTGTCGGGATCTGGGATCGATGGTGCAGGAGATGACCGGCGGAACCGATCAGCTCACCGCCCAGACCAGCCGTTCGGCGGGTACCGTGTCCGTCATGAGTGCCACCGTGGAGACCCTGCTGGGAGCCACGGAGCGGATGAGCACCAATATGCGGACCCTTTCGGCCTCGGCCGAGCAGATCAGTACCAACATGAATACCATCTCCTCGGCGGCCGAGCAGGCCAATGTCAATCTCAGCTCTGTCGCCCAGTCCGGCGAGCGGGCCAGTCGCAATATGGAGCAGGTCCGGGATGCATCCCAGCGTACGGGCAGCAGCATGGAGATGGTGGCGGGTTCGGTGGAAGAGTTGACCACCTCCATCAACGAGGTGCGCTCCCGTTGTGAAAGTGCCTCCCAGGAGGCTGATGAGGCAAAACGCAACGCCCAGGATACCTTCGGCGTGATGCAAAAGCTGGGGGTTTCGGCCCAGGAGATTGGCAAGGTGGTGGAGGTGATCAGCAACATTGCCGAGCAGACCAATATCCTGGCACTGAATGCCTCCATCGAAGCCGCCGGCGCGGGTGAGGCTGGCAAGGGCTTTGCCGTGGTGGCCAACGAGGTCAAGGAGTTGGCCCGACAGACCAGCGAGGCCACCCGGATGATCTCTGAAAAGATCAGCCAGATCCAGGAGACCACAGAGGTGGCGGGCAGTGCCACCCAGCAGATGGGAGAGATCATCAAGCGGTTGAGCGGTGCCAACGGAGAGATATTGCAGGCGGTTGACGAGCAGAGCCGCACCGTCTCCTCCATCTCCCACTCCATGACGGAGGTCTCTGCTGAGACCGCCGCCGTCACCAAGCGGGTGGTGGATGCCTCGGCCGGTATCGGTGAGGTCTCCCGCAATGTACAGGAGATCTCGGCCGGTATCGATGAGGTGACCCGCAATGTGGTGGAGGCCTCCTCGGGTGTGGATGGCATGAACCAATCCATTGCCGATGTCTCTTCGATCAGTGCCGAAATTGCTGGCCATATGGCAGAGACCTCCCAGATGTCGTCAACGGTGGCCAAGGGCATTATCGATGTCAAAACCGCCTCCGAAAAGATGGATAAGAGCTATAAAAAATTGGCGGGGCAGCTCAAAACGATTGCGGCCACTGCTGCCAGCCTGGACAAGCGGTTGAGCCAACTGAAACTCTGAACGACGGGCGCACGCTGCGGCAGGCGCATCCCAGGGGATTACCGGTGTTGCTGATGGAGCAAGAGAATGGCAGAGGAAGATGAAGAACTGTTGGCCATGTTCGTCCAGGAGTCGACAGAACACCTGGACAACATTGAACCCAATCTACTGATTCTGGAAGAGAGAGGGGCCAGCACTGACCCGGAGATTGTCAACAGCCTGTTTCGGGGGGTTCACTCCATCAAGGGTTCAGCCGGATTTTTTGGGCTGACAGCCATTTCCAAGCTGAGCCACACGATGGAAAACCTGCTGGGGAAGATTCGCGACAAGACGACTGAACCGACCCCGGAGGCGACGGCGGCGTTGTTGTCCGGCCTGGACAAGCTGAAGGGTATGGTGGAGGATGTGGCCAACAGCGAGGCGGTAGATGCCAGTGCTGAGGTGGCCACTATTCAGGCCATCCTGGATGGGCTCCCGGGTGCCGCCCCGGCTGCTACCCCTGCCCCTGCTCCTGCCGCTGCTGCTCCGGTTGCCGCCCCTGCTGCTCCGGCTGCCGCCCCTGCTGCTCCGGCTGCCGCCCCTGCTGCTGCGGCCACCGCGGCCGCGAGCCCCGAAGCCTCTGCGGCCTCTCCTGGATCTTTTTCGCTGGAGCAGTACCCCGACGCCGTGACTGCGGCGTTGCAGGAGGACCAGCACTTTTTTGTGATCACCGTTGACATTGGTCAGGAAGCGGAGAATGGGGGGGATCAACAATTTCCCCGCTTTTGCAGTTTGCTGGAGTCGGTGGGCAAGGTGATAGACAGTCGGCCTGTCAAGAAGGCCGATGGTACCCTGCCGGCTGAACTTTTTGCGGCGGGAAAGCCGGTCACGGTGCGGGTGCTGCTGCAGTCCATGTTGACAGATCATCTGTTGGGGGAGTTGGTTCAACTGCCCCCCAAAGCCATCCAACAGCTGCCCATTCCCGATTCCATGCGTCTGGCGACCCCGGCTCCGGTTGTGGAGAGTGTGGCCCTTGTTGTCTTGCCAGAGTCTGAGCCGGAGGCCGCCCCGCCCCAACCCAAGGTGGAGGCTCCCCGTTCCCGCTTGCGCAAACCCGATGCAGCGGGTGGTGCCACAGCCAAAGGGGGGGATGAGAAAAGCAAATCTTCTTCTCAACCGACGGTGGAAGAGACATTGCGGGTCAGTGTTGCCCTGCTGGATGAGTTGATCAATATGGCGGGGGAGTTGGTGTTGACCCGCAATCAACTGATTCGCGCCACAGCCGGGTTGGTGGCCCAGTCTTCCCATCTGGCTTCACTGGTGCAGAGCGTCGATTCGGTCACCAGCCGCATTCACGGCAAGGTGATGCAGGCGCGCATGCAGCCCGTCAATGTGGTGTTCAGTAAATTTCCCCGCATCGTGCGGGATTTGGCTCTCAAGTTGGGCAAAAAGATTGACCTGGAGATACGGGGCGGCGACGTGGAGTTGGACAAATCGGTGATTGAGCACCTGTCTGATCCTTTGACCCACATGATTCGCAACGTCGCGGACCACGCCATTGAGTTGCCCGCGCATCGGTTGGCGGCCGGCAAGACGGAGAGTGGTCGGGTGGAGTTGGCGGCCTACCATGAAAACGGCATGGTCAACATTGCTTTGATAGATGATGGTGCCGGTATCGATTCGGAGCGGATCAAGGCCAAGGCGATCGAGAAGGGGCTGATTTCGGAGGCCAAGTCCCTGGAAATGAGCGAGGAGGAGCTGCTTGACCTGATTTTTGCTCCCGGCTTTTCCATGGCCAAGAAGGTTTCCGATGTTTCGGGCCGCGGCGTGGGCATGGATGTGGTGCGCACCAACATTGAGCGGTTGCGAGGCACGGTGCATATCGCTTCCAAGGTGGGCAAGGGCACCCGCATCACCCTGAAACTGCCTTTAACATTGGCCATCATTCCTGCCATGATTGTGGCGGCCGGCAAGCTGCGCTTTGCCATTCCCGAGATCGGGCTGATTGAGATTGTGCGGGTGGCAGAGAGCAATCTGGCGCAACAGATCCAGATGGTGTGTGACGCCCCGGTTCTCACCCTGCGTCACTCCCTGTTGCCCCTGGTGGATCTGGCCACCACACTGGGTGTTGAGGGCAAATCGGTTCATGGCGGCAGCGGTGAAAACTGGATAGACCGCTGGTTGCAACAGCAGACCCAGCAACAGGAGGGTGGCAAGGAGTCCCGCGCCCAAAGTGCCAAAGCTCCCAAAAGAAAGCTGGAGCCCGGACGTGCCATCAGCCTCTACAGCCAGGCCATCTATGTCATGGTGATCAGCGTCAGCGGCAACCGCTTCGGTTTGGTGGTGGACGATGTGTTGGATAGCGAGGAGATTGTCGTGAAACCGCTGCCCTCCTATGCCAAGGGGAGTACCTGTTTTTCGGCGGTGACCATTCTGGGGGATGGCAGCGTGGCTTCGATTATCGACTACGCGGGTATTGTCGAGAAGGCCAAGGTCAACTTCAGCAGCCTGGATGTGGCTGCGGCCGATATGGAGGAGGTGATTCGGGCCTCGCTGCGGGAAAAACAGAACATTATCCTGCTGGAGACCCATAGCGGCTTGGTCATGGGCATTGTCAACAACATGGTCAGCCGGGTGGAGATTATTCAACGGCACAAATGCCGGATGGAGACCGTCAACAATCAAACCTATATGCACTATAACCATGTCACTTTTCACGTCCTCTATCCCGACCATATACTGGATCTGGAAGGGAGTGGGGAGATGGTGGACTCCCAGGGAGATGGCGATAAATTTTGCATGGTGATTCCTGCCGTCAGCGGTTTGCAGGTGGGGCTGATGTTTTCCCGTATCGTGGATACCATGGAGACCTATATCGATCTGGATTGCCATGTGATTCAGGCCGACGGTCTGTTTGGCACCGCCCGGATCGACGGTCGGTTGGTGCTGTTTCCCGATCTGAACCGACTGTTCCAGCGGGCGGGCATTCTGCCCACCAGCAGTATGTCGCCGCCGGATTACGATGGGCTCAGGGCACTGGTGGTGGATGATACCCCTTTCCTGCGTATCGTGACCGCCACCTATCTCAGCCAGGCTGGTCTGCTGGTGGACCAGGCGGAGGATGGCATGGGGGCCATGCAACGCCTGCGCAGCACTCTCTACGATCTGGTGGTGACCGACATCAACATGCCGGTGATGGATGGCATGGAGTTGGCCAAGGAGATTCCCAGCACCATGAACGCTGAGACGCCGATCATTGCCACCACTTCGTTCATCTCCTCCGATCTGGTGAACCGCTGCGTGCGGGTCGGCATGGTGGGTTGCGTACCCTCGACGGACAAGGTGCGTTTGATGAACATGTTGGCAACCATGAAGCGGGTGTGAGGCCGCCGTCCCCCCAGGCCCCTTGGTCGGGTCGTGGGGGCGTGAACCCTTTTTTCGGAGTGACTACCCATGCTGGTTAGTACCTTTCACTTGGGCACCATCTGTATCGGGGTGGATATTCTGCTGGTGCGGGAGATCAACCGTTCCATGGAGTTCAGCCCCATCCCCGGGGCACCGAATTATATTTTGGGCATGTTGAATATTCGTGGCCGCATCATCACCCTGTTTGACCTGAAAAAGCGTTTTTCCTGGTCACAGGAGGAGCGAAAACGGCAGGATGGTACCGGCAAAGAGTCTCCGGGAGAGCCGCGGAAACAGTACAATGTTATCATGAAAAGCCATAATGAGGTGATGCGTATCAGTCGCCGGTTGGCCGACAGCCAATGCACCTGGGAAGATCCAGTGGGTTTGGTGGTGGACCGGTTGGGGGATGTTCGTCAGGTGTCGGATGACCACATCCTGCCGCCACCGGCCAACCTGAAGGGCATTGCCGCTCCGTTTATCCGCGGGGTGGTACGGGTGGACAAGGAGTTGCTGGTGATCCTCAATGTGGCCAAGATTTTTGGTTCTGACGGAATGAGCGGTGATCAGGCGGGCGATACAACCGCGCAAGCCCGTTGATTGTGAAGGATCTGAACGTTATGATGCCATCCTCTCTCAAGCTTCTGGTGGTGGATGATACCACAACCTATCGCATGATCGTCCGCCAGGCCGCAGAGGCGATTCCCGGGATTGAGGTCGTTGATTTTGCTGCCAATGGTCGCATTGCGTTGGAAAAGCTGAACCGCTTGACCATCGATGTGGTTCTGTTGGACGTCGAGATGCCGGAGATGGACGGTTTGACCACCTTGCGGCATATTAACGAACGCCATCCGCACATTGTTGTGATCATGGTCAGTGGGGCTTCGCATTCCAACGCCAATATCGTGGTGGAGTGTCTCAACTGTGGGGCACTCGATTTTGTCACCAAGCCCCTGGAGACCGATATCGACCACTCGAGAAAGGTGTTGATTGGCAACCTGAGGCCCATTTTGTCCGTTCTGGTCAAGCAGCAGGGGCGCAAAGGGTTGTCGAAGAGTGGGCGGGGGGGGGTGGCCGCCGCCGTACCGTGGCAGCGGAGTGGTACCCCGTCGACAGATGCATCGGGGGGTGGATCTGCGGTGGCCGAGAGTGAGCAGACGCCGACTGCACCACCGGCCGGTGTGGCGGATACAAAACCTGCCGTCAACCGAAAGCCGATACCGGGTTCGGGCCAGTCGTCGCCGAATTGGGACAAGAGTCCTGCCCTGCTGCTGATTGGGGCCTCTACGGGTGGCCCGGCCGCCCTGACCCAGATATTGAAAGGCCTTGGGTCCGGACTGCCGATTCCGGTCTTGATTGTCCAGCACATGCCGCCCATGTTTACCGCCTCCCTGGCGGCTCAGCTCAGTCGGACCACTTCGCTGGTGGTGGAGGAGGCGACCGATGATCAGGAGGTCAAGGCGGACAGGATTTTGTTGGCTCCGGGAGGGCGGCATCTCTCTGTCAAACGGCAGGGGCGGAGCCTGCGCACGGTCCTGCATGACGGTCCCAAGGTCAACGGCTGTCGTCCGGCGGTGGATGTGCTGTTCCTGTCGGTCATGGCCTCTTTCGCTGAACCCACTCTGGCCGTGGTGCTGACAGGCATGGGGACCGACGGGGCCAATGGCGTCAGTGGCCTGAAGCGGCTGGGCAAAACCTATTGCATTACCCAATCCAGGGACTCTTGTGTTGTCTATGGCATGCCCAGGGCGGTCGTGGAGATGGGTCTGTCGGATGCCGTCGTACCGCTGGAACAGATGGGTGCCAGCATTGCCAAATTGTGTCGTGCAAGGGGATAAAGGTGGCCATTGCCGTAGAGCAGTTACAACAGATCAGGCAGTTCATGAACGACTGCAGCGGGGTGGACATTCCGCTCGACAAGGCCTACCTGGTGGAGAGTCGGTTGACGCCGCTGCTGGCGCAGCATCACTGCCGGGATTTTGTCCAGTTGTGTGACAAGCTGGCTCGCAACAGTCAGGGTTTGCGAACCCAGGTGGTGGATGCCCTGACCACGCAGGAGACCCTCTGGTTCCGGGATCAATCCTTCTTTGACGCCTTGTCTGGCGAAGTTTTGCCCGCCCTGTTGGCCAAGGCGCGGCGTCAGGAACGGGTACGCATCTGGTCAGCCGCTACCGCCACCGGCCAGGAGATCTATTCAGTGACCATGTTGCTGGATGCTGTGGGACGCCAGCAGGACTCTGGTTTTAATTTTAACTGGTTTACCATCCTGGGCAGTGATATTTCCCAGGCTGCCCTGGCCATCGCCAAGCGGGGCCACTACAACCACCTTGCCATGAGCCGTGGCATGCGGCCGGAGTTTCTGGAACGCTATTTTACCCGCAAAGAGGGGGGGTTTGAGGTTGTTCCCGCCATCCGTGATGTGGTCAAGTTTCAGCAGTTCAACTTGAGGGGGGGCGCACCCATTGCGCTTGACCCCTTTGATCTGATCCTGTGCCGCAACGTATTGATCTATTTTCCCGAGACCCTGAAACAACAGATCTGCCGCCAACTCTCTACTGCTCTGAAAAAGCCTAGTGGTTATATGGCTGTTGGGGCCGCTGAGTCACTGCGGGGTCTGGAGACCAATCTTGTCCCGGTTACGGTCGGAAAGGCTGTGTTCTACCGGGCGGCGTGATGATCCGATGGGTCGGCTGCAGCACTCTGATGCGAATTTTCACTTGACTTGCATGGCTGGAAAGTTCATCCTGACGCGGGATTGCGGGGCGTGGGGCGGGTTGTGCGGTTCCGTTCTTTGCATACAATAACAACATTAAATAAAGGGAAGACGATGCGTGTATTGATAGTGGACGACTCCAGCGTGATGCGCAAAATTGTATCGAGAGGGTTGCGGCAGGCCGATTTCAAGATTGACGAAGTTCTGGAAGCGGGCAATGGTCAGGAGGGACTTGATGTGCTGAACCGGACCACGGGTACGATCGATCTCATCCTCTCGGATTGGAACATGCCGGTGATGGATGGATTGACTTTTATCAAGTCGGTGCGGGAAGGGGCCCCTGCGATCAACCGTATCCCGATCGTCATGGTGACCACCGAGGGAGGGGAAAGCAAGGTAGAGGCGGCCGATGCGGCGGGTGCCAATGGCCATATCAAGAAACCTTTCACCCCGGAAATGTTGAAAGAGGTATTGGGCAAGTTTATGAAATAATCGCCTCGCGGTTGTCTCCGTAACACCTGTTGGGACCGCTCTCTCTTCTCCATTTTACCGGGCGACTATTTTATGGACATTCCTGCTCCTATCGCCAAGAAGGCCAGGCCGTTTTTTCTGAGTTTTTTTCAGGCGTTATCAGATGACATGAACACTCTGATCAACGCGCCGGTGGAGTGTGCCCTGACCGAAATTGCCCTGCGGCGTGGCGAGGATGATCTGAGCGAACTGTTCGAGACGGAAAACAGCGTCGCCTTGACCCTGGAGGATGGATTGCATTCCGGTCACCTGTACATGGTGATGGACGTGACGGCTGCCATTGCCCTGTCGGGCCTGATGATGATGCTGCCCCAGGCGGTGGTGGAAAAGTCGGTCAAGACCCGGGACATTACCGAGGAGATAGACGAGGGTTTCCACGAGGTGGCCAATCAGATCATGGGCAGCCTGAACACCTGGGTGGAAAAAAAGCTGGAGGGCAGTCACCTGTTTCTGGAGTCTACCGAGCAGGTGGGTGCGGGTGAGTTGCCGGCCCAGGTGGACCGTGAGATTACCTACCTGGATGTTGGCATGGAGATCACCGTCTCCAAGTTTCGTCCTGCGCCGGTACGTTGGTTGCTTGCCAGGGAGTTTGCCGACCAGTTGTTGCGGCTGGAGTTGCCCGCATCCGAAGAGGAACTGGCCGCTGCGGCCCGCAAGCGGGGGGGTGCGCCGGTGGAGGAGGAGCCACCTCCACCGCCGCCGCCGCCGACACCACCGCCGGTGGTCAGACGGCCGGACGAGTATGAGTTTGACTTCGATGCCCAGGCGTTTCTGGCCCGTTGCAACGGCAGCGAGCTGCCGGCTCCCAATGAACCGGGGGGGCTGCGCGTGGTGATGACCCTGCCCCCCTGCACTTTGAGTGCGCATGAGGAGGTGTCACGGGCGGTAGCGGCGGCTTTCCAGGAGGAGCACCGGTTCATTGGCATGGACCGCAACGGCGTTGTGGTGCGGGTGATCGGCCAGAGTGACCTGCGCCGGGTCATGGGGGCCTTTTATGGTTCCAAGGCGGCCACGCCACGGGAGAAGGCCCTGCTGCAACTGCCCATCAGCAAACTCAACGAAAACCAGAGAATGATCTCCATTCTGCCGCAAGGAACCATTGATCAGGCGGCGGATCTGCTGAAATCCCACAACCTGCATGCGCTGCCGGTGGTAGCCAGCAACGGCCAGCTGCGCGGTTTTGTACCGATCCAGGCTTTGTTGCTCTACTATCGCAAAAGGGCGTGATCCCCGATCCACACAGCCTCACAATCTTCTGATCCCTGCAGTCTCTTGATGTGTTCGCAGTGCAGCTGCCTATCGTGGCCGTTGGTAGATGGTTGGCGCGACGGGAACCACCGGCACCTGCAGTTTGTTGAGGGTCTCCGAGTGGCCAATAAAAAGGTATCCCCCTGCCACCAGGTGTCGGCACAGTTTGTTGACAATTTTTTCCGCCGTCGGACGATCAAAATAGATCAGGCAGTTTCGACAAAAAATGACATCCATCGGCTGGGAAATGGGATAGTCGTTGTCCATAAAATTCAAGTGCTGGAACCGCACCATGGCGCGAATTTCCGGTTTCATGCGTACCCGTGGCAACGAGCGGTCCTTGCCTCTCAGCATGTATTTTTGTTTGAAGGGCAGGGGAACCGGCTCCGCCTTGTCCATGTCATACACGGCGTTCTCGGCATGTTGCAAGGCCCGGGTCGACAGATCCGTTCCCAGGATTTGGCACTTGAATCCACGGGTTTTGCCGGCAAACTCCTGGATGACCATGGCCATGGTATAGGGCTCTTCCCCGGTGGAGCAGGGGGCACTCCAGATGCGGAAGGGTCTGCTGACACCAGCCCCCGTTCCCTGCATCAAATCGGGTATCACCGTATCTGTCAAATAGGTAAAATGGTTGGGTTCCCTGAAAAAATCCGTTTTGTTGGTGGTGACAATATCAAGAAAATTGATCAGTTCCTGGGTTTGATCGTGGGGATCCAGCACACAATCCACATAGTCGGTGAAGGAGTGCATTTTCAATAAACGCAACCGCTTCTGGATACGAGCCGTCAACATGGATTTTTTGGACAGGGGCATCTGAATGCCGCTGGTGGACTCGATAAAAGCACTCAGTCGTTGAAAATCAGAGTCAGACAGGGTGATTCTGGCTGCTGATTGGTTGTCATCGATGTTCATGGGTTGGAATACTCACAAGACTGGTCACTCGGCACCTCCCCTTCCCCCCGTGACAATGGTGCCAGGATGCGGCACGGAGACAGGCGTACCCCACGTACCCCCGTGGTGGGCAACATGCCCTTACCAGACGAAAATGTCAACCCTAAACCGTGCAGATGGGCTCCCCTCTCTGCGCAAAAATGTCGTGATCCATGCACGTGCGGGGTGGTGATCATGTGCAATCGGAGTTACAATTCCTTGATAGAGGCGGAGTGGCATTCCACACGCGGCAGACCGAAGGGAGTGGATGAACGTGGCTGAATTGACGGATGATGAATTGCTGAAAGAGTTGAAGACCCGATTCTTTCATACCAAACAGACGTTGTACGACCTGAAGATTGTCAGCAAGCGACTGGAAGAGGTCAACAGGAAGCTGCAAATTTCTGAGCAGGTGAAGAGCAATTTTGTCTCTCATATGAAAAATGAGATCAACAACCCGCTCTCCTGCATTCTGGGATTGACCCAGCAGTTGTTGTCGCACGATGCCGATCGGGAGACAACGCTGGAAATCGCCAACTCCATCTATGCAGAGGCCTTCAGTCTGGATTTCCAGTTGCGCAACATTTTTGCCGCCGCAGAGTTGGAGGATGGGGCCACCATGCTGCAATCCGCCACAGTGGACGGGCATGCCCTGATGATCAATACCGTTAACGATTTTGCGCACCTGATCAAGGCCAAGGAGTTGGAAGTTTTTTTCATGGGCAGCAGGTTGACCCTCGGTTCCACGCCGCCGGTGGTGGCGGGGGCCCCGAAAATTTTGTTCAAGTCCGATTCCGACAAACTGGAGTTGGTGGTGCAAAATCTGCTCTCCAATGCCATCGAATTCAACAATCCTGGCGGTCGCATCGATCTGGACATCAACATTGTCGATGATCGGCTGCTGATCTCGGTCTCTGATACCGGGATTGGTCTGGATACCGCGCAGTTGGAGCGCATTTTTGACCGTTTTACCCAGTTGGAGAGTGGCATTCGCAAATCCCACAAGGGGCATGGTCTGGGCTTGAGCATTACCAAGGCGGTAATCGACATGATGGAGGGTACCGTGCTGGTGAACGCCAATCCGGGAGAAGGCTGTTCGGTCACCCTTTCCATCCCCTTTACAGAGACTGACGCTGACGCCGACACCTTCTCCGTGGATGGCAATGAGTTTTTCTTCGGTGACGATAGTGCGGAGCTGTTTTGATCATGGCCACAGAAGAGAACAATAAACCTTTTTTGTTGCCCGGAGCTCTGTTTGCCAAGGATGGGGACTATGTGATCACCACCGTACTGGGCTCTTGTATTGCTGTCTGCCTCTGGGATCCCAAACTGCGTCGAGGCGGCATGAACCATTACAAGCTGCCACTCTGGAACGGAGATGGTCTGCCATCCCCCAAATTTGGCAACATTGCCATCGCCAAGTTGATTGAACATATGCTGGAGATGGGTTGTTCCAAGCGGACTCTCAAGGCCAAGGTTTTTGGGGGCGGGGCGGTTTTGCAGAGTGCCTCCGGCTTTCTCAACGTCGGGGAGCGCAACATTGAGATTGCCCAGGAGTTGCTCATGCAGGAGCAGATTCCCATCATCGCTTCGGATGTGGGCGGGGGTGTAAGCCGCAAGGTGATCTTTAATACCCAGGATGGCTCTATTCTGATGAAAAGGTCGCAAACGGGCCAGTAGGCGGTCGTACGCGAGAGTACACGCCAGCACTACACCCGCAACCCCACAGTACCCGCACAACCTCACGGTGCGCGGGGCCAGCGGGGTGGGTAATAGCGGAACAGGCCAACAGACGGCACAAATCAGACCCGTTCTTTCCCGGTTTTGCTAAGGATCTCTCAACCGCCGCACAGACGTATCACCTCGGCGGCGATCTTATCCAACGGCTTGATGATATCCACCCCGCCATGTTTGATGGCCTCCTTGGGCATACCGAAAACGACGCAGCTCTGCTCGTCCTGGGCAATGGTGGTTGCGCCGGCCTGTTTCATCTCCAGCATGCCTCGGGCTCCGTCGTCCCCCATGCCGGTCATAATAACCGCCACCACATTTTTGCCCGCATAACGGGCCGCCGAGCGGAACAGAACGTCCACCGACGGGCGATGGCGGCTGACCAGTGGCCCCTCTTTGACATCAACCATGTAACGGGCCCCGCTTCTTTTCAGCAGGGTGTGCCTGTTGCCGGGAGCGATCAAAACCCGTCCCCGCACCACTGCATCGTCCTGGGCCGCCTCCTTGACCGTTACCCGGCACAGGCTGTTGAGACGATTGGCAAAGGCCGAAGTAAAATTTTCCGGCATATGCTGAACAATGACCATGCCAGGGGCATCCTCCGGGAGGGCCTCCAGGAATACCCGCAACGCCTCGGTACCGCCGGTGGATGCGCCAACCACCACCACCTTTTCGGTGGTTTGGATCATGGCACGGGAGTCCGGTGGGGCCAGCATGGCATCCGCTGTCAGTTTGGGAGGCACCTTGTAACCGGGTTGTACAGCGGCACGAAAGCGGTCATTGGTATGTCCACTACTGCTGGCGGCAACGGGGATACTCTCACTGCTGCGGGGCGAAGAGGGGGGTGAAGAGGTGGAGGAGGGCGGCGGCCGCTGGAGCCCTTCGGGTCGCGGTACAAACCGATTGGTTCGCACCATTGCCGCTGCCTTGATGGCATCGCAAATGCGGATGCGGGACTCTTCCAGAAAGGTTTTGGTGCCCATTCTTGGCTTGGTGATAATATCCACCGCCCCATATTCCAGGGCTTTCAAAGCGGTCTCCGAACCCTCCTCGGTGAGGGAGGAGCACATGACCACGGGAATGGGGTGTTGGCTCATCAGTTTGCGCAGAAAGGTAACCCCGTCCATGCGGGGCATCTCCACATCCAAAGTGATGACATCCGGGATAATGCTTTTCAACCGTTCCGCCGCCACGAAGGGATCCTGGGCCGAGCCGACAACCTCAATCTGGTCATCCGACTCCAGGATCTGGGTGAGGGTTTGCCGTACAACCGCCGAATCATCGATGATAAGGACACGGATCTTGGCCATCGATCAGGAACCTCCCAACTCACTACTCTCTTGCAACTCGACATAGCGGACCATGCGGGCCAGGTCCAACAACAAAGCCACCGAGCCATCCCCCAGAATGGTTGCTCCGGAAAATTCGTCGGAATATTCAAAACTGTCACCCAGATTTTTGATCACCGTCTGATGTTGACCCACAACGGTATCAAAGGCAAGACCGACCCGTTTACCATCCACATTGGCGATGACAATCTGTTCGATGGTGGGCCGTTCTCCCTCCATGGCAAACCGTTCACGTACGCGGATAAAGGGCACAATCTCATCCCGAACATTGACAATATGTCGGCCATGGGAGTTGGCAATATCGGTGGGAGAGAGCTCCACGCACTCCTCCACCGCTGCCAACGGCAGCACAAAATGGTTGCTGTTGACGCAGACCAGCAGCCCTTCGATAATGGCCAGGGTCAAGGGCAGCTTCAGGGTAATGGAGGTACCGACCCCGAGCGTACTCTGGGTATCGATGGTGCCCCGCAAGCTTTCAATGGACTTGCGTACCACATCCATGCCTACGCCGCGACCGGAGACGTTGGTGATCTTTTCTGCGGTGGAAAAACCGGCGGCAAAGATCAACTGGTAAGCCTCGTGGTCGGAGAGTACGGCATCCGCCGACAAAATTCCCTTTTCAACCGCCTTCTGACGCAACAACTGGGGATTGAGCCCCTTGCCGTCATCCCGTACCTGGATCAAAACGCTGGTGCCGGAGTGAATGGCGGAAAGGTGGATCTGTCCTACCGGAGGTTTGCCCACCGCCTGGCGTTGCTCCGGTTTTTCAATGCCGTGGTCAATGCTGTTGCGAATAATGTGGACCAGGGGATCATTCAACTGATCGATCACCGTTTTGTCCAGCTCGGTATCAGCCCCCGAGGTGGTCAGTTCGATCTGTTTGCCCAATTCGGTGGAGAGATCCCGGACCAACCGCTTGAACTTGTTGAAGGTTGAGCCAATGGCCAGCATGCGGATACTCATGGTGTTATCCCGCAACTCGGCAGTCAGATGCTCAATCTCTTCGGCAACCAATTGCAGATGTTGCAGGTTGAGCTGGCCGGAAATCTGGTTGAGCCGTGCCTGTACCGTCACCAGCTCGCCGACCAGATTGACCAGTTTGTCCAACTTGGTGGAGGGGACGCGAACCACGGCATCCACTTCAGCGGCCTTGCTCGGTTGCTGCTGACGCTGATCCTGGACAACCCGCTGTTCGGTCAGGGCGGCACGCACCTTGTCGGCGGGTACCAGACCGGCATTGACCAGGCGATCACCCAGCGGGGTCAATACCTTGTCGAGGGACTGTTGGTTGATGTCTCCCCGTTCCAGGAGGATCTCCCCCAGCATTTTGCCCTCTTGCTGCGCATGACTGAACTCGTCCGGCCGGTCCAGCAACCGGACATTGAGGGTGCAATCATCCTCCACAAAGATAAAAATATCCCGAATGGCGTTCTCATCGCTGGTGGTGGTCAGAAAAATTTCCCATTGGGTATAGCAACGCTCTGGATCCATCTCTTCCAGGGCGGGCAATCCGTGGGTGATGGCCACCACCTGGCAGGAACCCAGATCCCGCAGCTCGTTGATCAGCAGCAGGGGGTTGGTGCCGGAGGAAAAAATTTCCGGTTTGGGTTCAAAGCGGACGCGAAAAACATGGGGTCCAGCAGGCGTGGTACTGGCTGCAGCCTTGGCCACACTGGGGGCGACGGCCGCCTCCTGTTGGGGCGACAGGGCCCGCAAACCGGCGATGATACGATCGGCATTGGCCTCGTCGGCGGCAGCCCCACCCTGGGAGGCATCCAGAATGCTGCGGATCTGATCCCGGGCCGCCAGGGTCAGATCAATCAGCCCCTTGGTGACAGGCAGCGTCCCGGATCGAGCCTTGTCAAAAACAGTCTCCACCTCATGGGTAAATTTGGCCACGGCGTCAAAACCGAACATGGCTCCCGAGCCCTTGATGGTATGCATGGCCCGGAAGACCCGACCAATCAACTCCATATCGGTCGGGGTCTCTTCCAGTTCCAGCAGGGACTCCTCCAACTCCGAAAGCAACTCGTAAGCCTCTTCGGTAAAGGCACTGGTATCCAACTCTAAAGCCACGGGCAGGGAACTCCGCTAAGGGAGAAGGTTGGTGGGCAGATCAACCAAGCACCTTTTTGATGACGCCGATCAACTGCTCCGGCTTGAAGGGTTTGACAATCCAGCCGGTGGCACCGGCATCCTTGCCATCCTGTTTGCGATCAGCCTGGGATTCGGTGGTCAGCATGACGATGGGCACAAACTTGAAGGCCGGCAGTTTACGCAGTTCCCGGATCAGTTGAATACCATCCATGTTAGGCATGTTGAGGTCGGTGATGACCATATCGATGGTTGCACCACCCACTTTGGCCAGAGCATCCTTGCCGTCTACGGCCTCCACCACCTGATATCCCTCTCCCTTCAGGGTCAGACCGACCATCTGCCGGACACTGGAAGAGTCATCCACGGTCATAATTGTCTTAGCCATTAATCATTCACTCCCGTCCAAAGTCTCATATCATCTCCATCCCCTGCACAACCAGTAAACCCTGCTTCTTGCACAACGCGCCGGAAAATTTCCGGAATGTTGCCTTGCAGGGTGCAATGTTTGCCCCGTTTAATCCAATCCCGGTGAGCGGCACAGAGCAGTTGCAGGGCGGTGAGATCCACCCTTTCGACCTGTTCCAGGTTAATTGTCAGATTCTTAACCTCTCCTCCAGCTCGCAACAACAGCTCTTTCAGCGGCAGTGCCTGTTGAATGGTCAGGGCCCCCGACAGCACCAAGTGACCGGCATCGCCGTTATCATCTCGTGAAAATTCCATATGTTGCCTCTCCCCATCTAACCCATTGTCCAGTCCCTGCGGTGGGCCGAAAAGGCGATTCCTTCCCCAGGGTCAATCTGCACGACCGCTAGAATCTACAGCAAATGCTTCCGCCAATCAACCGTGTAACGAAATCAGGCTGTAAATAATAGGTAGACCGGTGCCAGGATTTTGTATAGACTCCCTCTGCAGGTCCATTGGGGGGTGCGTCGGTTCCGGTTGAGGCCGGGCAGGCAGGCCTGCTCCAGGGGAGTCGGTTGGAATGGGTTCCAGTGTTAAGGAGGGAGGGCAATGGGGACAACAACGATCACGGAAACGACACAATTTTTAACCTTCATCTTGGCAGATGAGGTGTTCGCCGTGGATATCGGGCGGGTAAAGGAGGTTCTGGAGTACACACCTCTGACCAAGGTACCCCGCACGCCTGCTTCCATGTGCGGAGTTATCAACCTGCGCGGCAGTGTGGTACCGGTCATGGATATGCGCTTGAAGTTTGGCCTCTCTGCGTCTGATCGAACAGTTAACACCTGTATCATCATCATCGAGGTGGCTGTGAACGAGGGCAAGACCGTGCTGGGAGCCATGGCCGATTCGGTCAAGGAGGTGATGAGTCTGGATCCGGATCAGATCGATCCTGCTCCGAAGATTGGTACCCGACTGCGCACCGATTTTATCCGTGGCATGGGGAAACAGGGGGAGCATTTCATTATCATTTTGGACACCGACAAGGTTTTTTCGGCAGAAGAGTTGGAACATGCTCGGGAACTCCGTGCCGAAGGCGGGCAGGAAGTTGCGGCATGAAGGTTTGATCATACCTTTTCCCATTGAGGATTTGAGACAGTCGTGAATGAAGCAACCCTTTTGAACCGGGATATCCAGGTCGAATACGGCAAGGAGATGGAGGAGGTGCGCTCCGTCCTTGGCCAGGTTCGCTCCCTGGTGCATGATTCAGTCATTAAGCTGAATACCAGTTTTGACGGCTTGCGCCAGCAGGCCGAGCGGCAGAATGAGCTTGTTATCGGTTTGGCCGACGACCTTGGGCACCGGGGTGAGGAGGAGGTAGGCTCCGCAGATTCCAAAGGACAAAAGTCTACCGTCAATATCCAGGGGTTTGTCCAGGCCACCGACGGGATTTTGCGTACCTTCGTCGATCGGATCGTGCAGATCAGCCAGGAAAGCATGCGTATGGTCTACCGCATGGACGATATGGTGGGCTACATGGTGCGGGTACAGGAGCACCTGGGCAAGATCAACACCATGGTGGAGTTGACCAAGGGTTTGGCTCTCAATGCCCGCATTGTGGCGGCTCGCGCCGGACGTTCCGGAGAGGCGTTCACCTTTGTGGCCACCGAGATCCACCAATTGGCAGCCTCCTCCCGCCAGGTCAGCGACCAGATCGGCAAAGCGGTGGAGAAGACCAACACCAACGTCCACTCTGTCAGGAATGTGGTCAAGGATATGGCTTCCAAGGATATGGGCTTTGCCATGGATGCCAAGGATCGGGTGGAGTCCATGATGCGGGATATTCACGCCATCAACCAGTTCCGTTCCAAAACATTGCGCCAGGTCTCTTCCATCACGGATGAGATCGATACCCATGTGACGGGGGCGATCGCCATTTTGCACTATGAGGAGGTTGTCACCCAGGTACTGAAGCGCATTGAACACAAGTTGGAGGTGCTGACAAAGTTTGTCCATATGCTGGACCTGGGCACATGGACGGATGAGCGTGTTCCCAAGCAAAAGCGGTTGGCTGTCCTGCGCGACGCCCTGTCGCATCAGCAGCAACAGTTTGACTCGGTTGTCAAAAATCGGCCAGTCAACAAGCTTGCAAAACAGGGCGGGGCGGAGGCCGTGGATGCCTTTGCTTTGTCCCAGAGCATACGGGCCGAACTCCGGCGGGAACTGGTAAGCCTGCAGGAGGATAGCCAGCAGATCCGGGCAGCGGTACAGGGGGCGGTGGGCAAGTTGTCGGGCAGTTTTGAGCGGTTGCGGCAACATTCTGCCATGCAAAATGAGTTGGTCAGCAGCCTGGTGGGTGGCCTGGATCGGCAAGGTGGCCCGGCGCGGACCCACAAGGCTGGCAACATAACTGTAGGTGAGTTTATCGCGGCAACCGACTCCATTCTGCAATCCTTTGTGGAGCATATCGTTGCGGTCAGTCGGCAGAGTATCATCATGATGTACAACATGGATGATGTTTCTGACGAAATGCTGCAGGTGGAGGAGTCCCTGGGCAAGATTAACGCCATCGCGGACCTGACCAAAGTATTGGGTTTGAATGCGCGTATTGTCGCCTCCCGGGAGGGGCAGGCCAGCGGGGCCTTTTCGGTGGTGGCCGCTGAGGTGCGTCGGTTGGCCATTGCCTCTCGCGAGGTGAGTGACCTGATCAGCGAAGTGGTGGTGGAGGCCAGTACCCACGTCGATTCTGCCAAGGATGTGGTGCGGGAGATGGCCTCCAAGGATATGAGCTTTTCCATGGAGGCCAAGAGCCGCGTGGATGACATGATGGACCAGGTCAACGAAAATGACCGCCTCACCGCCCGGATGTTGCAACAGGTGGCCTCGATGGCCGGCGAGATCCGCGACAATCTCAGTCTGGCGGTGTTGTCGCTACAGTTCGAGGATATGGTTACCCAGATCACGCAGGTGGTAGAGAAAAAGTGCCTTGTGATGGAGAAGTTTGACCGCTTCTTCGACCTGGAAGGGTTGATGAACGATGCGTTACCCAAAAAGGAGCGCATCGCCAAGGTTCAGCGGTTACTCCAGGACCAGCAACAGCTCCTGACTACTGTCAGCCACAAGCCGGTCAATCAGGAAAATATGGACGAAGGGGACATCGAGCTGTTTTAGCGTACCTGTCCGACCAGAGTCGTCGCCTGCCCAATGCGTGGGCTGCGTGGGCAGGGCCGCAGCCGGAATCCGCGTCAAATCCTGCATGGAATGGTCAGGATTTGACGCGGACGGGGCGGTGCTATTGCCGTGCCCGTTCGATCTGTTGCAGGACAATCTCGGCAAAACGGTCGGGAGAAAATTTCGGGATAAAATCATTCGCTCCCATCTGCTGCGCCTTTTCCCAGTTGGACTTGTTGCTCAATGAGCTGTGAACAGCCAGCCTGACCTTGTCGAGGGCCGGGATCTCCCGTACCTTGCGGGTGAAGGTGAAGCCATCCATGCCGGGCATCTCCAGGTCGGTGACAATGAGTGTGAACGGACAATTGCCGCCTTTCTGGACGCCCTGCTTCAACAGATCCAGAGCTTCCTGAGCCTGGTTGAGGATGGTGTGCCGGATTTTCATCTGATCCAGGGCCGCCGCCAGCATCTGGCAGGCCGCCTTGGAGTCGTCCACCACCAGCACATGATGCTGCTCAGCCTCCAGTGCCTTGCTCTTCTGGAGCAACGCATCAGAGACCACCGTATCGATTCCGATAATTTCCACCAGCAGCTTTTCCACATCCAGGATCTGAATGGAGAGGTCGTTGTGGTAGGTGATGGCGGTCAGGTAGCTGTTGTTGTAGACAGAGCCCTCCGGTTTGATGATTTCACTCCAACTTTTGTGGATCAACATGTTGGGACGGGAGACCAGAAACCCCTGGATGCTGCCGCTGTATTCACAGACCAGGATGTAACTCAACTGGTGCTGGTAGTCGATCGGAGTCAGTCCCAGGCCGTCTGCCAAGTCAAACAGGGAGATGGGATGCCCGCGAAAATCAATATTGCCCTTGATCACCGGATGGGAGTGGGGAGTTCGGGTGACTACCTTGGGGCACTCCATGATCTCAATAATCTTGAATACATTGATGCCATATAACTGCTCGTCGGTCAGAAAAAAGGTCAACATCTCCATCTCGTTACTGAAAGCGAGATTGGTGCGTTGCTGAGCCTCGTCCAACGTAGTATCTCTAGCCATGCCGTGCGCTCCCTGAATGATAGTCGATCGTGCAAACCCTGGTCACGACAATCAAGTTACCACCATACCTGACCGTTGTGAATGCTATTTTTGTTTCATGACACCCGCCAACCCCGTGAGGGTCCTGTTGTCTCCGTTCCACGCAAGGGGGGGCGGTCCAAGTTCTCTTCGCACCTTTCTTCGTAGCAAAAAAAAAGGTACCATGAAAATCGAGTATTATCCATGCGTCGTCGTGTTGATAACGGGCAACAATGGAGCGGCAGTGGACGGTACGACCAACCTCCCCGATTTGGTATCATGACACAAAGCATCATTTTATGCTATGCTTGATCTCGGTAGGCTGGTAGTATGGTCGGGGTGGGTGCCGGGTGGTGTGTTCTCACCTGTAATGCATGTTTGGGCAAAGGAGAGTCAGGTGGTACAGAGCGTGTTGATCCCGGTCTGTGGGGTTATGTCATTGGGGGCGTTTTCATGAAGGTTCTCTCCTTGCAACTGGATGCGGATTTTTACGCTGTGGAGCTGGATTTGGTGCGGGAGGTGATCGAACTGCTCACCGAAACAGCAGAGGATGGGGCCTTTACCACCCGTATTACCCGAGTGCCGCTCTCTCCGGCGGATTTGTGGGGGGTGATGAATTTGCGAGGCTATGTCGTTCCGGTTTCCGACCTTCGACAAAAGTTGGGCCTGAAGCGGATTCCTCCCACGGTGCAATCCCGTATCGTTATCCTCGACGGTTCATACCGGGAGACAGGGGCGGGGGGGGATGTGGCAACCTGGATGGGGGTGGTGGTGGATTCAGTCCATGAGGTGGTGGAGTTGGATGATGGCGACATTGACCCCCCACCCCAGGCCGGTATGCGTCGTGCCTGTTTGCAGGGGATAGGCACCAATCACGGCCGTGCGTTGTTGATCCTGGATGTGCCCTCTCTGTTCAATCGTGGCGAACAGGGCGCGCCTCAGCCTGGTCGGGCGGCCATTCAGGCCCCGACGGCTCCTGCAACGCCTGCAAGCAAACCACCCGTTCCGACCGCTCAGGTCAGCTCGCCGCCCAAACCGGTGGTGGTTGAGAAAAAGCCGGACCAACCGGTCGTCAAGGTGCAACAGGAGGCTGTGCAACCGGATGCTGATACCGGGCAGCCAGAGGAGGCGGACCCCATCGAACAGGAACACGGCGAAACGGGCTCCACGGTATCGGAACCGGAAAATCCGACAGAAACGGGGCCGGAACCGGCGGGCCTGGTGGAAGCCGTGGATCTGTCTGATGAATCGACCACGATGGTACTGGAGTCTGATCGGTCAGTGGAGGCGTCAGAGCGTGACGAGTCGGCAGCGGAAGCGGAGGGTGTGGCGTCTGACGCGGCGGTTGCGGAGCCAGGGGTTATGGAGGAGGATGAGCCGGTTTCGGGGGGTGCAGGGGGTGGTGAACCGGTTGCAGAAGTGGGGGTTATGGAGGGTGATGAATCGGCTGCGGAGGCGTTAGAGTCTGACGGGTCGACGGTGGAAGCCACTGCGGAGGCAGAGGCCCGTGCAAGCACAGAGGTCGCAGATGCAAGCGCAATGGAACCCGAGGAGTCTGGCGGGTCGGCTGTGGATGGGTCGGAAGCAGAAGCAGACGAGGCGTTTGACGAGTTGATTGCGGAGGCAGGGCTGGTAGAGTCTGACGAGTCGATGACAGCGGCATCGGACCCGGATGAAGCGATGGCAGCGGCCCTGGAATCTTACGAGCCGAACGTGAGGGGGGTGGAACCGGATGAGTCGGTTTTGGATGCAACAGCGTTCGACAAAGCGATTGCGGCGGCCATAGAGTCTGAGTCCATGGGGGCCGACGAAGCAGTTGTGGAGGTTTTGGCAGCCGATGAGTTGACTGCGGAGTCCGTGGGGTCTGACGAGGCGGCTGCGGAGGTTTTGGCGGCCGACGAGTTGACTGCGGAGTCCGTGGGGTCTGACGAGGCGGCTGCGGAGGTTTTGGCG
>PEAG01000078.1 GCA_002753505.1 Magnetococcales bacterium HCHbin5
TTAAACGATTGCAGGGGTCTGGGGACCGTCACGGTCCCCAGTGGGGTGCAGGGGCAAAGCCCCTGCATGAACGGCGCGTTTTCCCAAAGCAAATTTTCGCAGAAAATTTGCGCAACGCGCCCAAAGCCGCCCCGCAGGGGCGACCTTGGGAGGGCGGCAGCCCGACGCGCACGGTTATGTCGTGGAAAATATTTGGATAAAAAAACCAGAACTTTCGGATAGTCAGATTTTTGTTTGACACAAGGCCAGGGGTGTTTTTTTCCCAAGCCATGCCCACTTTTGCCCGCTCTCGGTCGGGCTGCCGCCCTCCAGGAGTGCCCCTGCGGGGCGTTTTGTGGTGTGAGGCAAAGGTCCGAAACTCTCCCTGCGCAGTAAAATCAGCGACGGGTAATTTTGGGGCCAATATACACGACCTTGATGTGTTGCTCCCCCGCTGGTCTGGGCCATTGAAAATGGATACGCAATGGGGTGACGGCGTGATTGACTTTACCGTGCCAGGAACAAAAGAGGTGTTGTGATGGATCGGTCGGATCAAAAAATGTCATTTCTTTTTTGAAATCCCTCTGGTTGGTTGACGACTCATCGGTAAACTTGGCATTTTCCCCATTAAAATAGTTTTTGTGCAACTCAAGTCCGCTTGACGTCAACTGCCCGGATGGAGACTCCGCACACAACCGGTTGAGTACATCCAATAAAACTCCGATCTCATTGGCCGAACTGTGCTGGTAAGGGCAAGGCTTCAGCTCTTCCATGACGGTATCCGAAAAGATGATGTGCGGAAATTTTTGCCTGAAGTATGGCAATAGTGTGGACCAACTCTTTGGTAGTGCTGTTTCGGCTGCCTGTTCCTGGTCGAGCGATTCCACTGTCCAGAGGTTGGGAACGGGGATCTGCTCCAATGGCTCTTCAGACAGCCCCTGCTGAACTGTCAATGGAGAGTAGGTAAAGGAACATTGCCCGCCAGGAAAACTGAATGAACGGGCATCCTGTCCCAGCAAGCGGCGACGCGCGGCCTCCCCCAGTCCCTGCTCGGTTACGTCATGGATGCCGTATTGAAAATAATCATCTTTATTTTTCGCACGTTCGTCATCCCAGAAGGGTCCGCCGCCATTGCCCATCCATCTCAAGACTTGGCCTGACAAGTTTCTGTTTGATGCAATAACCTCTCGAAATGTACGATCATGCGTAACGCTGCAATCGGCAAGAGAACCGGTGCACAGGAGGCGATCACGAAAAGAGGGGTTGCGATGACGAAACTTCAACAACGCTTCCAACTCGCTGATCAACGCTTCAATATGGGCCTGTTGTCTTTGCAGGGAAAGATCATTGATATACCTTTGGCCCTCATGGCACATCATCCCAACCGGCGAGGTTTGCCAAATCTTTTTCTGCCTGATCAAAAAAACCTGCAGGCCACCCACTCACATGTCCTTGACCATCTATCTGCAGGAAAGTCACCTGGGCCGATTGGTTTGCAGGGGACTGAAAAAAATGCAGTGCAACCTGGTCTGGCGCAATTTTACGATCTTTTACGGCGATGCGAACCCCGTTCAACACATGATCGCTATGTGTCTCTATCAACACTTGTACACCGGCGGCGGCCATCGTGGCCAAAAAATATCCCATGCGGGACTGCCCCATGGGATGCAGATGCGCTTCAGGGCTGTCAATGACAAGGACTTGTCCCTCGTTGGCTAACAAACCTGCAAGAATAATAGGAAAAACATAAGTAAGTCCGTAGCCGATATTGGCGGGACGATACCAGTCGCCGTTTTCCGATGTGCGCAGCAACAAACGAACCCAGGAGGTTCTTGAAATAACCTGTGCATCGGCCTGTGCGCCTGGAAACAGCTCTCCCAGCCAAGCATTCAACTGTTTTCGCAACGTGGGTGCCTGCTCTTTGGGGTGACAACGCTCCGTGTGAACGATGTCATCCGAATACTGCGCAAACCACCAGGGGGCAAACTCTCCCTCTGTACCTACATCGGCGTGGATGACGTGGTTGGGTTCAAAGACGGGAAATATTTCCCGAGTGCCTGACCGGATGGCACTGATAAACACGATCTCCTTGACGCTCCTCAGCAAAGGCCGTACATCATCCGGGTATCCTGTTTCCAACATCAATTCATGCAAATCCTGCTCATGCGTTGTGGTTTTATCACCCGCCTGAATCGTTGCCTTGGCAATCGTCATGATCGAACTTGACTGACGGTCTACCGCTCTTAACGTCCAGCCAATTCGGTTGCCCTGTTCATCCTCTACCGCCAGACTCATTTCACCTTGATCGGAGTGGAGTACCTCTCCTGCTGTGCCCAACCGGACCAAAGGACCGTTCAGAGACAATCTTGGAGTTGTGCTGCCAGCCCGTGCCCCCTGAGCAGGCAATAAAATTCCCTGTATCGCGGTGGATTTGCCACTCGCATTAAAGCCGGTCAAGAGTGTCAAAGATGCCAGAGGCAAAGAGAGCGCGTCAAAACATTTAAAAGAGGCCAGATGGATACATTTTATCATGAGAAGACCCCCTGCAGCTTTTTTCTGGCCAAAGAAAACCTGTCGAGTACATTCTTCTTGTTGCCTGTCGCGCTGGAAATGCTCCACAGGAACGGCCCTTCCTGTAACAAATCGGAAAAGGCTTGTCGAATTTCTCCTTTATGCGTTTCCACCTGAGTTGCGCTGATTTCAGAGAAAAGGACTGAACAGACATCAAACAAGGCAATATTGATCGGGCTTCGCCTCGCCCACTCATCAAGATGAAACATTGATTTTCGGAAGGCGTGTCGTCCGAAGAGTAGTCGATTATGCCGCATCGACTCGTCAAATGTTTGTTGCAAATCTGCCAATGCTTGCCCGGACATGGCATTCATCTGTTCCAGCGTTTGTGCCATGAATTCGTCATGGTTGCCCTTGTATGTTTCGACGCCCAGAAGCTTGAAGCTGCAAAAACGGTTGATCGCCTCTCTATCCTGCATTTTATCGATAGCCAAATAGTTTCCCATCGCTGTTTTAAAGGATGGCATTTGTGCGACCTCTTTTAACCATCTGGTTGCCGGACCATTATACAGGCAGTTGCGCATCTGCTGGCGTGTCAGTGGAACACCACCATTGACACGTTCAAAAATATCCAGTTTGGCCCTCTCCGGGGCAATCGAATCGATAATGTAAAAAATCAATTGGGTATCTTCAATGCGCTCCCGTAAGGGAATATCCAACTCATTGAATTTCTTTCCGTTCAGGGTGTGCCGCTTTGTATGGTCATCCGAATCGGTGTCGCTGGGCAATGCAAGGCTGAATTCATTATTCAGAAATTTTTTAAAAGTGGTCAGACGTTGCAAGCCATCCACCACAATAATACCGCCAAGTTTTGACTCAGCCACATAAAAAACGGGCAGAGGCAGACGCATAAGGCATGATTCAATCAATCGCGATTGTTTATCCTGCGGCCAGACAAAATCCCGCTGAAAATCGGGATTGAGTTCATAACGGCCCTGATTAATCCGACGAACGACATCGACGACCGTGCGCTGCTCTTGGCGTACAAAGACCGAATCCAACGGATAGGTATCCCAGCCCTGACTTTGGGGGTTGTCCTCACCTTCAATGGGAAGCCTGTCCTCATCTTCGATGTCTGGAGTCTGATCGGTAGAAATCGGATCGGTCATGGTCTATCCTGTTACCTTGGTTGGAAACTTACAACAATACATCCGGCTGTAGTCTATATATCAAAGTGTATTTCAAGTTTTTTTGTGCCCCATCCGCGAACCGCTGAAGGGCGGCAGCCCGACGCGCACGGTTATGTCGTGGAAAATATTTGGATAAAAAAACCAGAACTTTCGGATAGTCAGATTTTTGTTTGACACAAGGCCAGGGGTGTTTTTTTCCCAAGCCATGCCCATTTTGCCAGCTCTCGGTCGGGCTGCCGCCCTCCAGGAGTGCCCCTGCGGGGCGTTTTGGGCGCGCTGCGCCCATTTGCTGCGCAAATGGGCTTCTGGGAAAGCGCGCCCGTACATGCAGGGGCTTTGCCCCTGCACCCCACCGGGGAGCGTGACGCTCCCCGGACCCCTGCAATCGTTTTAACAGATCAACCCCCACCATCCCGCATCCGTTCCACAAACCGCCGAAAAAGCGGATGCGAATCATGCGGGCCCGGAGAGGCCTCCGGATGATACTGCACGGAAAAAATGGGTGCCTGCCGATGCTCCACCCCCTCCACCGTGCCGTCAAACAACGACTCGTGCGTCACCGCCAACAGATCCGGCAAACTCTCCCGCCGTACCATAAATCCATGATTCTGAGAGGTTACCTCAACCCGCCGACTCTTGAGATCCAATACCGGATGGTTGCCGCCCCGATGACCAAACTTCATCTTTTCCGTCACCGCCCCCATCGCCAGACAGAGCATCTGATGCCCCAAACAGATGCCAAACATGGGCTTGCCGGTCGCCACCAACGCCCGGATGGTCGCAACCCCATGCGTGACCGCATCCGGATCCCCCGGACCATTGGATAAAAAAATACCATCCGGCTGCATCGCCAAAATCTCCGCCGCCGAGGTGGTGCCCGGACAGACCATCAACGTGCAACCGGCACCGACCAGACTGCGCAAAATATTGCGCTTGACCCCAAAATCCATCACCACCACCCGAAACGGCTGACCATCCCGCTTCCGCCCAGTAACCGCCGGCTCCGGCAACCGCCAGACATTGGCCTTCCAGGCCAACAACCCCTCGGACCAGGGCTGCACCTCCCTGCACCCCACCTCCTGGGTCAAATCCATGCCCGCCAACCCCGGCCACGCCCGCGCCTTGGCCAACAACAGCTCCTGATCCCACTCCTGAGTGGACAACACCCCCCGCTGCGCCCCCTTCTCCCGCAAATGGACCACCAAAGCACGGGTGTCAATACCCTCGATGGCCGGGATCTGATACCGCCGCAAAAAATCACCCAAACTCTCCCGCGACCGCCAATTGGAAGCAACCCGGGACGACTCCTTGATCACAAACCCCCGAATCCATGGCCGGGCCGACTCCATATCCGCCGGATTGATGCCCACATTGCCGATCTGCGGATAGGTCATGGTGACAATCTGACCCGCATAAGAGGGATCACTCATGATCTCCTGATAACCGGTCATGGCGGTGTTGAAACAGACCTCCCCCACCTGCTCCGTCGCCGCCCCAACCGAACGACCCTCAAAACGGCTGCCATCTTCCAATACCAAAACAGCTCTGTCACTCTCTTGTATCATCTCGATTTCACCTACTGTTCACTTTCCTGCATGTTGATGTGCAAACGCTCCGGAGGAAGAAATATAAAATAGTTTTTGCCAAATCCAATCCGATCACCGGCAACGATCTCCTTGGGCACAAAAGGACGCAGCGCGACCGCATTGACCGAAGTGCCATTGGAAGAGCCCGTATCACTCAAAAAAATTTTTCCCTCCTTGACCTCAATACGGGCATGCTGCTTGGAAATGGTCAAATCGTTCATGCGCAAATCCACCGCCGCCGACCGCCCGATCACAAAAGTCCCCGCACTCTGGGCCGAGTTGGGATTCCTGATCAGGGGAAACATGCTGCCCGCCAACGAACGGACCCGCCCACCCTGCGCCTTGAGAGAGAGCGAACGGGAGGTGTCCACCGAACCCTCCTCCCGCTGCCAAACCGCACCCGGAAAAAAGGCCGCCCCCACAAAGACAGGATAAACCACCAGCTTGGCAAATTCCTGCCTGCTGTGGTGTCGACAGTACTGCTTCAGGTACATAAAATCAAACCGCCCCATGGCGTCGGTCAGGTCGCCCAGCAGGACGGGTGGACTGCTCTCCACCGCCTGTTTGGGCGGGGTCGGTTGGGTCAACAAGGCATACAAAGCCGCCGGCCAGACCACCAGAAACTGAAACCGCCCCAGCTTGATGCAATCCCCATCCTTGAGAGCCACCTTTTGCCCCTGCATCATGGGGGTGTCATTGACAGCAGTCCCGTTGGTCGAGAGCAGATCCTCCAGCCAATACGCCCTCTTCTCGTAGGTGATATGGGCATGCTCGCCGGAAATGGCATAATCGGGAATGACAATGTCATTGTTGTTGGAACGGCCGATCCGAAACCGCTTGCTGCCCATGAGATGATCCACCGGCACGATCAAAGGGTAAATGCTTTCATGAACCCCCGTCGCGGCGTTCTCCTCCCGGATGGCATCCTGGCTGGAGGCCAGTTTGAACTCCATGGTGATCGCATTGTTGTCCTTTGCCTTTTCAATGAACTCACCGGCAAAACGCCCCGTTCCGACCAGGCAGGGGTGGCTGACAAATTCCAGGAATGCGGTACGCCCAACCTGCTCGGCATAGATCCGCAACTCCGAACGCTTGACGCGGCCAAACATGTTGGAGAGAGACTCCAGAACCGTTTTTGGCATTGCAGCACTCCTTCCCAAAGAGAGAGATGTACAGATTATTGTCCACGCTGTCGTCGCCCCCGCAAAACCGGCTTCAGCTCCAGGGGCCGGGCCGGGCAGGGATTGCCAGGGCGGCGCGCAGTTGCAGCAAAAATTGCGGGCGCGGTATCTCCTGGGCCCCCAGACGCAGCAGATGGGGGGTTGCCATCTGACAGTCGAGCAGTGAAAATGCCTGGCTGCGCAACCGCTCCACCAACGCGACCAGGGCAACCTTGGAGGCATCCGGGTAGCGATAAAACATCGATTCTCCAAAAAAACATCCCCCCAGCGCAACCCCATACAGCCCGCCCGCCAGGACCGGGGACTCCCCGGTTGTCAACCAGACCTCCACCGAATGGGCATAACCCAACCGATGCAACTCGGTGTAGGCCCGTTCCATGGCGGCAGTGATCCAGGTGCCTGCCGGCTGTCGCTGCTGACCACAGGCGTGGATCACCTCCGGGAACAACCGGTCAAAGGTGACAGCAAACCTCTGATGGCGCAAGGTTTTGCGCAAGCTGCGGGAAAGATGCAGCCGATCGGGATAGAGAACCAGCCGGGGGTCGGGACTCCACCATAACAGGGGCTCACCTTCCGAATACCAGGGAAAAATGCCCGCCGCATAGGCGGCGAGCAGCCGCTGGGGCGCAAGATCGCCACCGACCGCCAACAGGCCGTTTTTTTCCGCCAGAGCCGGTGACGGGAACACAGGTTGTTTCGGCAGTTGAAAAACAGCCATTTCAAGCCCATCCCTGGAGCATGATCGCCCCCCTCAGGTTACCATAATCGGTCAGACTGCCATTTAAAATTTACATTCCGACCGATTGTTTGTTAGCATAACCTGTTCTGACTCCATTATCCACGCCATTATAAAGACACCGCACGCATGACAGCAGAACCCGATGTCGCCGCACCCTCGACGGCGGATGCCGCCATTCCCCCCGCCCCGCTGAGTGATCAGGAGATACGACGGCGGTGGCCGGAGACGGAGGCCTCCCAGTCGGTGGATGATCCACTGCTCCATTGTCTGCTGGTTTTGACCCAGTATTGGCAGCGACCCCAGACCCTGAGTGCATTGCGGGCCGGGTTGCCGCTGGTGGAGGGCCGTTTTACCCCCGATCTGTTCGTGCGGGCGGCCGAACGGGCCGATATTGCGGCGCGCCTGGTACGCAAACCGATGGAACGCATCTCCCCCCTGACCCTGCCGGCCGTGTTGCTCCTGAAAGATCGTCAGGCCTGTCTGCTGATGGCACTGGAAAAAAATGGCCGGGATGCCCGGGTGATTTTTCCGGAGACCGGCTCCGGCGAGGCGGTGGTGGAGCTGGAACGGCTGGCAGAACGCTATGCCGGTCAAGCCCTCTTTGCCCGGCCCAAATTTCGTTTTGATGCCCGCTCCAAAGAGATCGAGGATGTGCCGGACAAACATTGGTTCTGGGGCACCTTGACCCGTTTTACCAGCCTGTACGCCGAGGCCATTCTGGCCTCGCTGATGCTCAACATATTTACCCTGACCAGCTCCCTGTTTGCGATGAATGTCTATGACCGGGTGGTGCCCAACAATGCCATCGAGACCCTCTGGGTGCTGGCGATCGGGGCGACCATTGTTTATGGGTTTGATTTTATTGTCCGAACCCTGCGCAGCTACCTGTTGGATGTGGCCGGCAAAAAGGCGGACATTATCATGGCCTCCACCCTGTTTCATCAGATCAGCAATGTGCGCATGGAGTCCCAACCGGCCTCCAGTGGTGCCCTGGCGCGCAATCTGCTGGAATTCGAGTCGTTGCGGGATTTTTTCACCTCGGCCACCCTCTCCAGTTTTATCGATTTGCCGTTTGTCTTTCTCTTTTTGTGGGTCATCTATTTTCTGGCGGGCGAGGTGGTGTTGGCCCCGCTGATGGCGGTGCCGCTGGTGTTGGGGGCCAGCCTGTTTTTGCAACAGCCGCTGGCCCGCATCATGCGCAAGACGGCCAAGGAGTCGTCCCAGAAGCATGCCATTCTGATCGAGACCCTCAATGCCATGGAGACGGTCAAGACGCTCAATGCCGAGGGCAACATTCAGAGCAAGTGGGAACAGATGATCGGTATGGCGGCGCAGACCGGCCTGCAATCCCGTCTGATCTCCAATCTGATCATGAATTTTTCTACCTTTGTGCAACAGATGGCCTACATTGGCATCATTGTGTTCGGGGTCTACCAGATTCAGGAGGGCAAGTTGACCATGGGGGCTCTGATTGCCAGCTCCATGTTGACCAGTCGGGCGTTGGCACCGCTGTCCCAGGTGGCGGGTCTGTTGATGCGGTTTCAGCAATCGCTCATTTCGTTGCGCACCTTGAATGGCATCATGAAGTTGCCGGTGGAGCGGCCGGTCAGCAGCCGTTTTATCCACTGTCCCAAGTTGAGTGGCGAGATTCAGTTTGACAATGTCAGTTTTTCCTATCCCAAGCATCCGGTGCCGATCATCAGCCATTTTTCCCTGCACATACGGCCGGGGGAGCGGATTGCCATCCTGGGGCGGATTGGTTCGGGCAAGAGTACCCTGATCAAGCTGATGCTCAACCTGTATCAACCGGACTCCGGGACCATTCTGATGGACGGGATAGACATTCAGCAGATCGATCCGGTGGATCTGCGGCGCAACATGGGGTGTGTCACCCAGGACAGCCTGCTCTTTTTTGGCAGCATCCGCTCCAACATTTTGATCGCTGACCCGTTTGCCGACGATCAGGCGATGGTGCGGGCGGCGCGGCAGGCGGGGGTGGATGAGCTGGTCAGCCGGCATCCGCACGGCTTCAACCGCATGGTCGGGGAGCAGGGCAAGGGGCTTTCGGGTGGTCAGCGGCAGACCATCGCCATTGCCCGGGCACTATTGACCAATCCACCGATTTTGCTGATGGATGAGCCCACCAGCTCCATGGATGGGGGGTCGGAGGAGCGGTTCAAGGAGCGGATGCAGGCCATGCAGGGCAAAACCGTGATTCTGGTGACCCATCGGGCCTCGTTGTTGTCGTTGGTGGATCGGGTGATTGTGCTGGAGGAGGGGCAGATCATGTTGGACGGTCCGCGTCAGGAGGTGATGGAGCGCATGAGCAGTGGTCAACAGTTGCGACCGCCGGCGGCAGCATCGGCGTCGCTGGGGCAGTCGGCGGGGGGAATGCGATGAAGGGGGATTGGGATGATGGTGCCTTCATGGATGAGGGGAGTGCGGCGCGACAAAATCGCGTACATCCGTTTGCGCACGCCTTGCTGTTTGTGATTGCGGCCTTTCTGGGGGTGGCACTCTATTGGGCTTCGGTGGCCGAGTTGGATGAGGTGACGGTCGGGGTCGGCAAGGTGGTGCCGTCGGGGCAGGTCAAGGTGGTGCAGAGTCTGGAGGGGGGGCTGCTGTCGGCGTTGGCGGTATCGGAGGGGGAGATTGTCAACAAGGATCAGGTGTTGCTGCACATCGATGACACCCAGTTCCAGGCCTCCTTTCGGGAGAGCCACTTGAAATCGCTGGCGTTGACGGCGCGGTTGGCCCGGCTGGAGGCGGAGGCCAACGATACGGTTTTTTTCCCGCCCGCCAAGGTGCAGGAGGAGCAGCCGGAGTTGGCGGCCAATGAAGAAAAGTTGTTTGTTTCCCACAAACAGGAGTTGCAGTCCACGGTCAGCATGTTGCAGAATCAGGTGGACCAAAGGCAGCATGAGTTGAATGGTCTGTTGGCGTCGGAAAAGCAGTTTCGGCAGCGGTTGGAGCTGTTGCGGCGGGAGTTGAGTTTGACCGAGCCGATGGTCAAGCAGGGGATCATGTCCGAGGTGGAGTTGTTGCACATGCGGCGGGAGTTGGCGGAGTTGGAGGGCAATCTGGAAAATGCGGTATTGTCCATTCCCCGCACGCGCTCCATGCTGGAGGAGGCGCGCACCAAGGTGCGAGATCCGGCGTTGGTGTTTCGTTCCAAGGCGCAGATGGAGTTGAACGAGGTGCGTTCCGAGTTGAACCAGTTGACGGAGTCGTTGACCGGTTTGCAGGATCGGGTGCAGCGGACGGCGATCCGGTCGCCGGTGCGGGGGACGGTGATCCGGGTGCGTGTACACAGCATCGGGCAGGTGATTCGTTCCGGGATGGATCTGGTGGAGATCATGCCGCTGGATGATTCGCTGTTGATCGAGGCGCAGATCCGCCCCTCGGACATTGCCTTTTTGCGTCCCGGATTGAAGACGATGGTCAAGTTTACCGCCTACGATTTTTCCATCTATGGGGGGTTGGTGGGGACGTTGGAGCAGATCAGTGCCGATGCCATCGCCAACGAGAAGGGGGAGAGCTTTTTTAAAATTGCGGTCCGCACCCAGGTCAACCATCTCGGCACTGCGGAGCGACCGCTGCCGATCATACCGGGCATGGTGGCGACGACGGATATTTTGACCGGCAAAAAGACGGTGCTGGATTACATGTTGAAGCCGATATTGAAGGCGCGGGCGGGGGCGTTGCGGGAGCGGTAGCTCGCCGCTCTTCCGGCCTTGTCATCTCTTTGACCACAGGAAAAACCCATGTCCGACTACCAATGGGATCTGTTTTTAAGCCATTCCAGCAAAGACAAAGAGGCCGTCGAGCAGTGGGCAACCCGCCTGCGGGATGCCGGGCTGAAGGTGTGGCTGGACAAGTGGGAGCTGAAGGGCGGGGACAGAATTGCCGGCACAATTGAAGAGGGGTTGGAAGGCAGTGAGCGGTTGATGGTGTTCCTGTCGCCGGACTCCATGGGTTCTCAGTGGGTCGAGGTGGAAACGGATGTCTCGCTTTTTCAGAAACGTTCGGTAAAACGTCCCATCATTCCGGTATTGTTGTCAGAATGCAAAATCAGGCCCTTGCTGACGCCCATCAAACATATTGATTTGCGCGAGCTGGATGCCCTGAGACGACTGTTGGCAGCCGTCCAATCCTCCGGCCCCGTATCGTCGTCCGCCCCTGCCGTCGCTGCGCCGAACCTCGATCTGTCCCATCTGCCGAACACCGGCGGTCAACTGTTCGGACGGGACGCGATGTTGGAGGCCCTGGACAGGGTGTGGCAGGGCCATAAATGGCGCATCGGGGTGTTGGTGGCCGAGGGAGGGGTGGGAAAAACCGGTCTGGTGGTGGAGTGGCTCAATCGGATCAGTCACAACGGTTATGCCGGTGCGGATTGGCTCTTTGGCTGGTCTTTTTACAGCCAGGGCAGCCGGGAGGACCGGCAGGTTTCGTCCGATGCCTTTTTTACCGCCTGCTTTAAATTTTTGGGGGTGACAACAACCTACACGGACCCCCACGAGCGGGGGCAGGCCCTGGCTGCATTGGTGCAGGCCAAGCGGGGGTTGCTGCTGTTGGATGGGTTGGAGCCGTTGCAATATCCCCCCGGGGTGCAGTTGGGCCGCATACGGGATCCGGCGATGGCGGCCTTTCTGAATAAACTTGCCTGGCAAAACAACGGCTTGTGTCTGATCACCACCCGGGTGCAGGTGCAGGATCTGGTGGACAAGACGGCCGGGGTTTGGCAAATCGCGCTGGACCATTTGAGCGTTCAGGCCGGGGCGGAGTTGTTGGCATCCTACGACGGTCTGACCGGCAGCCGGGCAGAGTTGGAGCAGGCGGCCGGGGAGTATGGCGGTCATGCCCTGGCGTTAAACCTGTTGGGCTCCTATCTGGTGGCCGTCCACGGGGGGGATATCTGTCGGCGGGACAGGATCAAGGCGTTAAGCAAGGCAAGATCAGGGGGAGAGCATGCCAAAAAGGTGATGGCAAGTTATGAACTCTGGTTGCAGGAGAAGCCGGAGCTGGCCCTGCTGTATCTGTTGGGGCTGTTTGATCGCCCCGCCGGGGCGGCGGAGCTTCAGGCGGTGCTGGCCGCCCCGGCCATCGAGGGGTTGACAGAACGGTTGCCGGATCTGGATGGGGAGGAGTGGCGTTATGCCCTGACGGATCTGCGCACACTGCGCCTGCTGGCCCCGGGCGGGCCGGAGAGCCCGTTGGATTGTCACCCCCTGGTGCGGGAATATTTTGGCGCGCAGTTGCAAAAAAAATATCCCCGGGCCTGGCGAGAGGCCCATCGCCGCCTGTTTGACCATTTTTGTGCCCTGCCGACCCAGGATCAGCCGGATACGCTGGACGAACTGCTGCCCCTCTATCGCGCCATTCCCCACGGCTGCCAGGCCGGCCTGCACCAGCAGGCTTTGCACAAGGTGTATTTGAGGCGTATCAGGAGGGGAAACGAGGATTACGCCACCAAAAAGTTGGGGGCCTATGGGGTGGAGTTGGGGGCGGTGGCTTCCTTTTTTGCCCAGCCCTGGTCCCACCCCTGGTCCCACCCGGCTGCCGAATTGAGTGCCGCAGACTGTGCCTTTGCCTTAAACGTGGCTGCTTTTCAGTTGCGGGCGACTGGTCGCCTCCGGGAGTCTCTGCAGGTGCAGGTGGCGGGTTTGAAAATGGATATTCAGCAAGAAGGCTGGAGGAACGCCGCCATTGCCGCCAGCAACCTGGGCCAATCGAGTCTGGTCGGTGCCGATTTGCCCGAGGCCATCGCCTATGCCAGACTGGCCGTGGCGTTGGCGGATGTCAGTGGGGATGCGTTTTGGCAAATGGCCAACCGCGCGCTCCAGGCCGCTCTCCAGCATCAGTTGGGGGCGTTGGAGCCAGCCGGCACCCTTTTCCGGGCGGCGGAGGCAATGCAGTGCCAGCAACAGCCCGACTATCCCCTGCTCTATTCCCTCCGGGGTTATTGGTACAATGCCTTGCTCCTCACCCAACAACAGCATGCAGAGGTGCAGCAACGGGCGGAAAAAACCTTGCAGTGGATGAAAGAAGGTAAATTTTTGCTGAATATTGCCCTCGATCAACTCACCCTGGGGCAGGCCTGTATCGGTTTGGGGCGGTGGGACGAGGCCGAGCGGTGGCTGCAACAGGCCGTTGCCGACTTGCGGCGGGCGGGAGCTCAAGACCATCTTCCTCGCGGTCTGATCGCCCGGGCCGGTTATTATCGGTTGCGGCAGCGGTGGGAGCCGGCCCGGCAGGATCTGGCGGAGGCCGGGGAGATCAGCCAGCGGGGCGAAATGCACTATTTCGCGCCGCACATTTTGCTGGAACAGAGCCAACTGGCCCAGGCCCAGGGCCAGAGCGGGTTGGCAACAGAGTTTCTGGAGCAGGCCGAAGCGCGCATCCAACAGACCGCCCTGTTTGTCTTTGCCCCGCTGGCCGATCAACTTCGCCGCCAGCTGGGCGGTACCGCCCGGGTCTGGGAGCGGGAGGGTGTGCAGCGGCAGATCGAGGCCAAAACGAAACAGATGTTCAAAAAATATCCCCTCCCGTCCCGGTAAACAAAAGGCGGAATGGCTGGAAGGGGTGGGTTTTTTTCCAGATGGTTTCAATGCGTTGACTGTGCGGGTCGGGCTGCCGCCCTCCGTGAGTGCCCCTGCGGGGCGGTTTGGGCGTGCTGCCAGGGTATCTACTGCAGCGACGCCAACACAACAGCCAACGGCTCCTGTTGACCCGTTACGATACCATATATTTCAATCTGTTCCCGCGTGGACTGTTTTTCAAACCAGGGCGGATTCAGGGTGGCGACCAGATTGGATATTGTTTGGGCCGACTGTTCAAAGTTGTTGCATAAAATCAACTCAGCCTCTGCCAATGAGATGGCAAGCCACCAACTGTCAGGCTCCTGGCTTGCGTCCCAGGCGGAGAGAATATATTTCGCCAACCGCTCCCCCGTATCTTCGTCTTCGGCAGCCTCCTCCCCCAATGCATGGCACATTTTGGAGAGATAGGCCGCATTGATGGCCGGGTAATAGTCACTCAAATCGCGCCGAAACGCCTCCAGGTAAAGATTTTTGGCCCTGCTCAACATGGGGATGTCAATCTGCTCCCGAATGAGCCGCTCGCCCGCGCCAAACAGGGCCCGGCGTTTATACTGGGCCGCCAGCATGGATAAAACATGGGAGTTGTCCGGGTTCATCTGCCAGGCCCCGTAGATCAAATTGGCGGCCTCCTGGTAACGCCTGAGTCGGGAAAGACAGTCGGTTCTCAGGGTGAGTACCTTGACATCATAGCGATAGGGGGCAATATCGATCTGATGCGCTGACACCGTATAATCGTTCAAAATATCCAGCCACTCTATCGCCTGTTCATAAAGCCCCCTCTGCTTGCATATTTTGGCTACCTCCAGGATAAAAGGGCCACTATATCGGTTGGGCATGGTCGGTGGGATCTGATCCTGCAACAGTTGCCGCAACCGCTCCTGGCTTGGGGCCGCTTTTATCGTGCGCACCATTTGCGCCTCCGATGCCGTCATGGGAGTCGGTTGCGGCAAATGTTCAGCCAGATCCTGCCGCAAAATACGATCAATGACCTGGGACTTTTCGGACTGTTGCCGAAGACGGTATAGATCATACTCGCCAAACCCCTTGGCCAGGTCCACCTGACCGATGGAGTCAAAGGCAAACTCGGCCTTGACCGCATGGATGCTGGAGGCATTCAGCACGAACGGTTTGGTGACATAAATTTCCCCCGGGCGGGTGACCGGTTCGATACGGGCAGAGGTGATCACATGCTCCCCGGTAATGTTGGCCTGCTCGATGAGAGGATCCTTATAGCGGTGAAAATAGCCAAAGTGACCGGCAATACGCACGCTCAGTTTGGGCATTCCCTTCTTTGCAAACGGCCACTTCCGGAAAAAGTCCCGATAATCAATCATGAAACGGACGGCCTGTTCTCCGTCATAAAAAACGGCCATCATGCCGTCCCCCCAGGTATTGAATGCCTTCATGCGCTCCGTACCCTTCTGGTAGGGCTTGACAATGGCTGCAAGGTCCGGGAGAAACTTTTGGTAATAGATGCCGTAGACCCTGTTTCGCTCCTCTTCCCGAACAGTTGAAAAACCTTTAATGTCTGCGAAAATGATAAATCCGTTCACTGTGGGCATGCGGTCTCTCCCGGCTATAATGTGCCAAAACCAATCTTTATTGAATTGTGCTGGGTTGGTGGCGTATCATGCCGCCACCAGGGTGGATCGGCTTCCGAACAGGCGTTCAGTTTATGGGTCGGCGGCGGGATTATCAAGCCCGCCTGTTTCCGCCCGGTCATCAGGCGGCCAACAAACGGTCTGAACGGTTTTTGCTTGGCATCCCCGCAGGGTGCAGGCCGGTGGCCGGTCTGTGTGTTGACGCCGGATAGTGTGCGGGAATTTGACCTTTTCTGATGCGGGGGGGGGCCTTTTGTTGGAACAAACAGCTCATTTGACAGCCGACCAAGAATTGCTGACGGCGATTGACAAGGCGCATGCGATCCTGAACAGCGAATATATTCCGGTCGAGTTGGAGTTCAAATCACTGATTGGCACCCTCAAGGGTGCCAAAGAGTTTTCTCTCGCGCGCAAGGTGCTGGGGGCGGTTTTTTTCCAGATGGTTTCAATGCGTTGACTGTGCGGGTCGGGCTGCCGCCCTCCAGGAGTGCCCCTGCGGGGCGTTTTGGGCGCGCTGCGCCCATTTGCTGCGCAAATGGGCTTTGGGAAAGCGCGCCCGTTCATGCAGGGGCTTTGCCCCTGCACCCCACTGGGGACCGTGACGGTCCCCAGACCCCTGCAATTGTTTGTGTCAGGGGTGGGTGGGGGCTTTGCCTGTGGTTGCGTTTGACGGCAACCGGGCGGGGGCCTAGAGAACCTGAACTTCGATGGTGCGCGGCTTGGCCTCTTCCCGCTTGGGCAGACGAACCTCCAAAACACCATCCTTGTAGCTGGCCTGAACCTTCTCGGGATGGGTGTTGACCCCCAGTTGAAAGGTGCGGCTGAAAAAACCATAGGGCCGCTCGATCCGGTGATAGCTGTCCCGCTTTTTCTCGTCGCCAAAGGTGCGCTCACCGGAGATGGTCAACTGGTTGTTTTCGATGTTGATCTTGATGTCTTTCTGCGATACGCCGGGAATGTCGGCCTGCAAAATAATCTGCTCTGCCTCCTCCCGAATATCGACCCGCAGCGGCCATTGGGTCATCATGCCGGCGGAATCGTCCAAATCCCGCTCAAACAGCCGGTTGATCTCGTTCTGCAGGCTCCGCACGGAACGGAAGGGATCATAATTGACAAGCATGGCCATGGTTGGTCTCCTGTTTCATTAAGTAGATTGATGGATACGGTCGGTTCACCACCGCCTTACCCCAAGAGATAGGCCCGGTTGACGCCATTGCAAGCCGCGAAAAAAAATTTGTTCCCCCCCCTTGCAACTTGTTTCTCGCCCCCTATCTAATAGGGTGTTCGTGCTGTTTTGTTGTAAAAGAGCAGACTCAAGGAGCGTTTAAACAATGAACACTTTACCTGTCACTCTTTCCGGTTCTTCCCAGCATCTCTCTGCCGGTGCGGGAGAGGATGGTTTTCAGCGGTTTGTCCAGCAGGCGTTGGAGGCTCCCGTGCTCTCCGCCGATGAAGAGTTGACCCTGGCCAACCGTTTCAAAGCGCAGAATGATCTGGAAGCCGCCCATAAACTGGTCCACTCCTACCTGCGTCTGGTGCTGAAGACCGCCCGGGAGTATCGCAATTATCATCTGAGCCTGCCGGATCTGGTGCAGGAGGGGACCGTTGGTTTGATGCATGCCGTCAAGCAGTTTGATCCCCAGCGGGGCAACCGTCTGGCCACCTATGCCATCTGGTGGATTCGGGCCGCCATTCATGATTTTATTCTCCGTTCCTGGCGCATGGTCAAGATTGCCACCACCCAGGTCAAGCGGCAGCTTTTTTTCAAGTTGCGGCAGACCAAGGCCTCAGCCGCTCCGCTCAACCGGGCCGAAGCCGAGGAGTTGGCGCGCAAGTTTGGTACCCGGGTGGAGACCATTCTGGAGGTGGATGCCCGCATGGTTGGTGCGGACGAATCCCTCAATCAGCCGTTGTTGGAGGAGGGGGATGGGGAGTGGCTTGAGCAGATTCCCGACCATCGTCCCAATCAGGAGGGGGCGTTGATCTCCCGGGAGCGGCAGCAGTGGCTCAACCGGTTGACCCAGGGTGGGTTGGCCACCCTTTCCGAGCGGGAGCAGCAGATTGTTGTTGCCCGTTATCTGACGGAAAATCCCCAAACCCTGGAAACTCTGGCCCAGACCCTGGCGATCAGTCGGGAGCGGGTGCGTCAATTGGAAAAAAGGGCGTTGGAAAAGTTGCGCACCTTTTTCATGGCCACCCCGGCCGGACAAGAGCTGCAGATGCCCGCCTGACGCACACCCACCCACCCACCCACCACAAGACAAAAAACAATTGCAGGGGTCCGGGGACCGTCACGGTCCCCGGTGGGGTGCAGGGGCAAAGCCCCTGCATGAA
>PEAG01000079.1 GCA_002753505.1 Magnetococcales bacterium HCHbin5
GTGGGGTGCAGGGGCAAAGCCCCTGCTGAACTGCGCGTTTTCCCAAAGCCCATTTTCGCAGAAAATGGGCGCAACGCGCACAAAACCGCCCCGCAGGGGCGACCTTGGGAGGGCGGCAGCCCGACTCGCACGGTTATGTTATTGACAAGGCTTGGGTAAGAAACCAGAATTTTCGGATTTTCGGATTTTCGGATTTTCGGATTTTCGGATTTTCGGATTTTTGTTTGACACAAGGCCAGGAATGTTTTTTTCCAAGCCCTCCCCAACTTGGCCAGCTTTCGGTCGGGCTGCCGCCCTCCAGGAGTGCCCCTGCGGGGCGTTTTGGGCGCGCTGCGCCCATTTGCTGCGCAAATGGGCTTTCGGGAAAGCGCGCCCGTTACATGCAGGGGCTTTGCCCCTGCACCCCACCGGGGACCGTGACGGTCCCCGGACCCCTGCAATCGTTTTAAAAGATTAAGAAAAGCATGGGTATCGTCATCACGTTAACGCATATGGGGCTTTGTCCCCGCACCCCACCGGGGACCGTGACGGTCCCCAGGCCCCTGCAATTATTTAAAAGACTCAGAAAAACGCAGGCATGACCGTCATCTGCCTGCTACTTGCCCTTCCGCCCCATTTTGCGGTAATAATCCACCATCGCCTGAATCGGCACAAAACCACGCAATCCGCCCCGACTGTTAACCACGGGCAACATATGCAAATTATGAGCTTGCATCAGGTTGGCTGCCTCCTCAATGGTTCCATTGGAGGCAATTTTAACCAACTGCTGCTGCGCATTGATCTTGCCGAGGGGTAACGCATAGAGTGCCTTGTCGCGAGGAGCAGGGGCACCACTGCCATGGAAAGGGCCCATCACCTGATGAATATCACTACGACTCAGTACACGAATCAACATGCCCTTGTGCTCAATGCCAATATACCGATGGCCATCATGGGTGACGGCCGTAATACCTTTGTTTACCGGTTCCTCCGCCTTTAATGAAAAGGGAGCCTCCGTCATCAACAATCGAATGCTCCCCTCCACCTGGGGCATTACCAAACCGTCCGGGTGACCCGCCGCAAGAGCAGTAATGTCCGCCTCGTCCGCCTCCATACCCTTTTCATCTGCCAACTCCTGAGCCGAAGCGGGAATCTCCGTTTTCAGAATGGATTCAGCAAACTTTCGGGATATCAGCCAATGGGCCGCCACAGAAGGGAACTCCGCTGTCTTGACCTCCACGTTGGCCACCAGATAGGTGATCTGATCTGCCAACGTTTCCGGCAAAGCCCCCGCAGGATTATGCTCGGTGGCCTCCAGAAAAAGATGCTCCCCCTTCGCCAGCTTCTCTTCCAACTGGCGGTTGATGGAGGTGACAATCTGGGTGGCTACCTCCCGAAACCCCTCCTGACACTCCTCATCATAATCCCGACTTTCCATCTTTTCCTGGGTGACCGCCGGGTCCGTCTGCATCAGGGTACCCGCCAGGGCAATGGAGAGCGGGGTGTCAAACACCAGATGCAGATCCCCCAGCGCAGCCGAATCCTCCTCCGCAAAGGCAACGCTGCGGTCACCGGCAAACAACGGAGCCAACTCTGCCTTGCCACGCAGCAAACCCACACTGACCAACGTGCAAACCACTGGAACAGTGGTCAGCTCCGTCAGATCTTTTGATAAATTCTGAAAATAGCCTTCAAAAAATGGCTTGGCATTTTTGATAACAGATTCAGGAGTTTCCATTCAATTGCGCTCGCTCGCATTCAAAATTGGGAATTTGCCCGCCTGAAGCGGCCACTATCATGCGTCAAACCGGTCCATCAGATGGTCCACCGATAGACAACTTCCGCACAATTGCCCGGCTCGTTATAGGCCAGCTTTGTACAGAGAGAACGTACCAGAGCAATGCCCCGACTGCCATGGCTGGTATTGCCCTCCAAGGCGGAATGGACATGACGATGATCGAAGCCCGGCCCGCCATCCTCCATCCGAATATGCATCTCCCCCCCAATCTTTTGCTGCTTGTCATCAAACTGGGGCGTATGAGTCAAGTCCAATCGGATAAAGCCACGGTCCAAAGCCGCCAACCGATCCTCTCTCAAAGCATAGTAGCGCACAAAACCCTCGGGAGTGCGCTTGATGCGGGTGTCCAGCCCCAGCAAGCCATGGTCCAGTGCGTTGGAAAACAACTCGGCCAAAATGGTGTAAATCCGCTCCCGATGACCAATGGGTGACTGCAAATTCATGACCGAGTTGATAATGGCAGGCAGCGGATCCACCGTTTGCAACAGCTGCGGACTGAAAAAGAAAGAGAGAGACCAGTTGGTCGGCGGAATGGTTTTCCGGGCCTGACTGAAACGGTCACCAACCAACTCTTCCCCAGCCTTGGCACAGTCGATCTCCAGAAAGGAGATGTCATCGGTCTGTTGGGCATCGCCGCGAAAATGTTCCAAAGCCGCCAGAATGGTATCAAACAATTTATCCGGTGGGATGGTCCCATCGAAATGCCGTTCCAACCGCTCGTAGCCAAACATTTCATGATCGCTGCGGGTGGCTTCAGTCAGACCGTCCGAGTAGAGATAAATCCTGGTCTTGTTGCGTAATTCAAAAATACCCACCTTGCGGTCATCCGGGGTGAAGGACTGAATTCCCATGGGCAGATGATTGGAGGGAATCCGCTGCTGCAGCTGGCCCTGACCATCCACCAACAACAGATCGGGCAGGCCCCCGTTCCAAACCATCAGACTCTGTTGACGAAAATCCACCTCCAACAAGCAGGCCGCACAAAACATCCGGGTGGGCATGATGTCGAGCAGCTTGGCGTTCATCTCTTCGGCAATGTCGCCGATGGAGTAACCTTGAGCGGTCATGCCATAAAAAATTTCCGAAAGCGGCATGGCTCCTACCGCCGCCGACAGGCCGTGACCGGTAAAATCCCCCAACATGATGTGCAACCCGCCCGCCGGGTTGTAACTGGCCACCAGCAAATCCCCATTGAACTGAGACATGGGTACCGACATGTGACGCAGACAGGGGGCGTCCAACAGGCTGCCGGCGCGCACAATATTGGTGAACAGATGTTGGCTGATGTCCAACTCCTGCTGAACCCGCTCCTGATGCTGTTCCAGTTGCTCTTTCTGGGAGTGCAACTCCGTGTGCAGACGCCGGATACGCTCCATGGCCTCAATTTTGGCCTGGAGAATGGTGCGGTTGAACGGCTTGGTGAGAAAATCATCCCCGCCCGACTCAATACACTGGACGAGCCCCTCCTCATCCGTAACCGCTGTCAGGAAAATAACCGGGACAAAGCGGTCAGAACTGATTCGTTTGATCTCTTTTGCCGCTTCATAGCCATTCATGAGCGGCATGCGGATATCCATCAACACCAGCTCAGGACGCTCACTGGCAAACATCTCAACCCCCGCCAGACCATCCCCGGCAGAGAGCACCTGATGGCCCTCTCTGCTCAGGAGGCGGTTGAGTATGGTGCTGTTAATACGGTCATCATCAACGATCAGGATTTTCATCGCCCGTTCGTATTATCCATGGTCCGGGACGGGCTACGTGATTTTGAACAGGCGTTGAAAATTGGCTGTTTCCAGGATTTTGCGAATTTCCGGCCGCGCATTGGCGATCTCAATATCGGCCTCATTGGTGCCAGCCTCCTCCCGCAGCAGCAGCAGCATGCCCAGGGCGGAGGAGTCGATGTACTCCGTGCCGGTCAGGTCGATAATGAAACGCCGACTCCGGTTTTTGTCCACCGTCTCTTCCTGATAGGCGGCCCGGAACTGGGAGTGCATCTCAAAATTGAAGCGGCCTTTGATGCTGATGGTTGTTTCCTGATCAGCACGTGCAATAGAAATAGTACCGGACATAACGATTACCCCTTTTAAAATCACCAGTCGGACGAAGCAGAAAAACCATCGCACAAGGATAACTGTTAAAATTTAGATGTCAACGCCGTTTTAATGGATGGAAGATCTTTAAAGGGCAGGATCCTTGCCGGTCTTGGGCAAAATGAGAAGTTCTCGAACGGTTTATTGGATTCCGTTCAAGCGATTATTTTATGTCAATTTCCATGGTTGCCTCCAGGGGATCCCGCGGGATCACGGTCTGGCGGATGGCTTGCCCCACATACACCCAGGATGGGCTTGTTCGTCGGGTCTGAAGGCTTGTCTCGCACCGTTGTCTGCCCGCACAACGGGGGATGTTGTCGCAGAGTGCTGTTGCTTTAATTTTTAATAAAAACAAACAATTGATTAAAAATTCAATGTATCGCCAGATATATAAATATAAATTTTTCTTGGCAGGGTGCATTTTTTTGTACCTTTTTCTGATACAGTTTGCTACATTCCACAGGGTTGGTCTGCTGGATGCTTTCTCTGTTCCCGCAGCAGTGGGGGGGGGGACGATTTCGCAAAACATGCTTGTGTATGGGTGGCATGGGCGGTTTTGTTGTTCATGACACCGTTTTTTGTGCGGCCCACCCGTTTTGTTGGGAACTGGGGCGGGGGGGGGTGTTGTCTCTGCCCAGGGAGCCGGTTGGTCCGAGGGTGGTGGGTGTCTGCTCTGAACCCAAAATTTTGCTCAATTGGCTTACACAGGGTAGGCCGGTCTGCTCCGTGTTGCCCTGATCTGGGAGTCCTCATGATAAGCCAGCACACCTTACTAGAGAAGAGGCTGAGAGTTCCATGAAAAAATCAATGGTTTCTGATGTGGTCAGCGACCCGGTTTGCGATAATAACGATACCCATCTGTGGATGGCTGTCATGGATCGGGCGGTGCGGGATCTGGTTGCTTTGGAACGCTATCGCCAGGATCCGGCGATTATGGAGGATCCGGTCTTTCGCTATGATTACAGAACGTTGAAAAAATGGTTTCATTCGACTTCCATGGAGCCGGGTTCCTTCAACTGGATCTGTTCCCTGGTCAACATTGATCCGAAGTGGGCGTTGAATCGTTTGGAAGATCGCCTGAAGGTCTGTTTGGTGCCGGAGTCCCGTCGGACCAGGATGCGGGTCGATCTGTCTGATTCGGCTGAGATGCCTGACCTTCCCGAGTTGTCAGAGGATGATCTCACCGAAGATGAGTCGGCTGAGGCCGCCTGAGTCGGAGGGGGCGTTGGATCAGAGACCGGGCTTTGCCCGGTCTTTTTGTTTGGTATGGGTCGGTTTGCTGACAGGAATGAGTGGATAAAGGGAGGAATAGTGATGAATCGTCTATCTGTGCCGGAGTCCTGGGTCAGAGGCTGTACGTTTCTGGGCGTGCGCCACGCCATCCTGGGGGGGGCCATGTCCTGGCTCTCCGAACACACCCTGGTTGCGGCCATTTCCAATGCCGGTGGGTTTGGTGTCCTGGCGGGTGGCAGTATGCCGGTCGATCTGTTGCGGCAGGAGATTCGTGCCACCCGGGAGCGGACTGCGGCACCCTTTGGTGTCAACCTGATCACCATGCACCCGGCCTTGCCCGACCTAGTGCGCATGGTGGCAGAGGAGAAGGTGGGGCATTGTATTCTGGCAGGGGGGCTGCCGGAACAAGAGACCATCTCCACGCTCAAAGAGCTGGGCGTCAAGGTGGTCGTTTTTGCCCCCTCGCTGGCATTGGCGCAGCGGTTGATTCGGCGCGGAGCAGACGCCTTGATCATCGAGGGGAATGAAGCGGGTGGTCATGTAGGTCCGGTGTCGACCGGCGTTTTGACCCAGGAAATATTGCATCAGATTGATACAGTACCGGTTTTTGTGGCAGGTGGGATTGCCAACGGCAGAATGGTGGCCAGTCTGGTGGGCATGGGCGCGGCGGGCTGCCAGTTGGGAACCCGCTTTGTTTGTGCCAGCGAATGCATAGCCCACGAAAATTTCAAGCAGGCTTTTATTCGGGCGCAGGCGCGCGATGCCGTCGTCACGGCCCAGTTTGATCCGATCTTGCCGGTCATTCCGGTGCGGGCCCTGGTGAACAAGGGGACCAATCTGTTTAATCAAAAGCAGTTGCAATTGATTGAGGAGGTGCGCTCCGGCCAGAAGGATCGCAAGGATGCCCAGATGGAGCTGGAGCTTTTCTGGGTGGGTGCGTTGCGGCGAGCCGCCATCGAGGGAGATGTGGAGTTTGGCTCCGTCATGGCGGGTCAAAGTGTTGGTCTTGTCAAGAGTATTCAACCCGTGCAGGAAATTATCGATGAGTTGGTCTCCAATTTGTAACAGCGGAGATTGAACGACCTGTTTTGAATAACCCGCAGGGCATGATCTGCCCTCTCCGTTCATGTCTGGTTTGGTCGATAAAGAAAGCTTTGCCGACCAAACCAGGCAAATTCGGGAAGCGGAAGAAACTGCCGCCCCCTCCCGGATATTCTTTCCGATTTCAGCTGCCACTTCTTTCTTTTACCGTAAAATACCCATATATTCCAATGATTTGATTTGTGGCATGGCTGTTGCTTAATCGTCTGGTGATCCGGTCTTATGTCCGATTTGCAACGATTAAGGAATCTGCCGATGGCCTCTTTGAATGTTTCTGCGCCCGCAGCTGCACCTGCGGTTGATTGGGTGGCCTTGCTGAGCAAGTCAGCCGTCTCTTTGACGGCTTCCAAGGCGGTCAATCCCTCTTTTGATGCAACGTTGGGGCATGCCATTTCTGAAAAAGCGGACACCCCCTCGCAGGCGGCGTTATCCCGGTTGGATGGTCGCAAGGGACAGGCGGACAAGATGGAGGATGCCAAAGCAGAGGCCGCCCGGATCAAGAAAAACAGGACCGAACGCGCGCAAGGGGACAAAGGTGACGCGGAAGAGTCGGAAAACTCTGCCGCCAAGGTGGAGCAGGCTGGCGAGGATGCCGCTGCGCGCAGTGCCGCTGCCGAGCAGGGGACAGAGGAGACAACGGATCCGGCCCAGGTTGCTCAGAAGCGGGAGCAGGCCAAGTTGAAGGTGGTGGACCCTCACGGAGCGGATGGCGTCGGTCAGATGGGGGTGCGGGAGCAGGTAGTGACACGGTTGCTGCATGCGGAGCCGCTTGTGCCTGTTGTGACCGATCTGACGGCTGTACCCCTTTCGCCGGAGGCGTTGCGGTTGCAACTGGCCCAGTTGGGGATTGGTGTGCCAGGCGAGGAGGAGCTCCCAGTGTTGCCGACGGCGCAGGATGCGGGGATCCGCATCACCTCGGCCATTTTGCCCAGCACCAGTCTGGCCGTGTTGGCGGAGCGGTTGGCGCAAAGCAAATTGGGGGAGAAGGCAGCTCTGGCGGAAGAGCCGGCCCATTCGATGGGTAAGCTGCAGGCGGCAGGAGATACAGCGACCACGGCAGAGGCGGGTTTGCGTTCGTCCGCCAGCAGTCGAAGTGGGACGATGGCCGGGCCGGGGGCTCCATTGGCGGCCCGTGGGCCGGATTTTGCCGATGATCTGATGGAGCGGGTGGGGCGGATGCGTATCTTCAGCCGTGGGGGGCAAGAGGAGCAGTTGCGGGTCACGCTGGAGCCGGAAGATTTGGGAACCATAGACCTGCGTCTGCGGGTAGATGCCCAAAACCAGGTTCACCTGTTGATCACTACAGAGACGGATGAGGCCCGGCATCTGCTGCAGCGGCAACTGGCACAGCTGCAAGAGGCGTTGGCGCGCCAGGATATGGGCTTTGGCCATGTGACTGTCGAGGTGGGAGACCAACAACAAGGCAATCAAGCTGCCTCCCAGTGGGGCTTTGCGGAACGGCGGGAAGAGTCGGCAGGGAGGCGCGGGTCTGCTGTGGAGGAGGAGGGGCAGAGTCAGCCGGTGGAGCAGCCGAAGGGGATTGTTTCGACGACGGAGGGTGTCAGCATCATTGTGTAGGGCACGAGATGACGTATTGACGAACAAGACGAAAAATTATCAATCGGTTCAAGGAGAACCAGAATGGCCGTAACCGCACCATATGGCACGATTCCGAGCGTGGAACAGCCCGCTACAGTCGTGGCTGGCAAACAACAGAATTCAGATCAGTTAAAGTTGGATTTTCTGAAGTTGCTGACCACCCAATTGCAGTATCAGGATCCGCTCAGTCCGACGGACAATACCGAATTCACCAGTCAAATGGCGCAGTTCAGTACGCTGGATGCCCAGAATCGGAGCAATGATCTGTTGCAGCAGTTGCTGACGGCTCAGGGGGCCGGGGCGATGAATCAGGCGGTTTCCTATATTGGCAAGCAGGTGGTGGTTCCTGGCAATCAGACAACAGTGGCGGGTGGTGCGGCCACGGTTCATTTCCAGATGCCGGAGGCGGGGGATGTCACGGTGCAAATTTATAATCAGACAGGGGCGTTGGTGGGGGAGGCTCTGTTGCAGGGAGTGCAGGGTGGCGAACGTAGTGCGGTGATTAACGGTATTACGGGGGGGGATGGAGACTATCTGTTTTCGGCCTCCCGTTTGGGCAGTGATGGCACTCAAACAGCCCTTTCCACCTTTGTGGCCAATCGGGTGACGGGTGTGGTGAATGGCGACACAGGGGTAATGTTGGATATGGATGGCCAACTGGTGGCACTGGCGGATGTGCGTCGTGTTGAGCAGGCGGACGCTTTGTGACGGCTGAATGGGGCAAGGCAGTAGACTTGGTTGTGTCGTCATCTGCGGTTTTTGGATGTTATTCGCCGCAAAATCAACGAGGTTTGGGAGAATAGTATGTCAATCATGCAAGCAATGTATGCGGGGGCCAGTGCCTTGACCAACTTCAGTGAGTCCATCACTGTGATCGGTAACAACTTGGCCAACTCCAATACAACGGCATTCAAATCCAGTTCGGCCTCTTTTGAGGATGTATTGATTCAGACGGTTGGCAACAGTGCTGTGGGGGCGGCGACACAGATTGGAACCGGGATGGGGTTGGCCGGTGTGCAACAGGACATGACCCAGGGCTCTTTTGCCCCTTCGGCCAACGTGACCGACCTCTCCATTGATGGCCGTGGGTTTTTCAAGGTCAGAAGCCTGAATGATACCGCGAAGCTGGACAATGCGGGCAACCCGATGGATATTTTCTATACCCGGGCCGGCGAGTTTCGCAAGGATAAGACGGGTGCCCTGGTCAATCCGGCTGGCATGGTTTTGCAAGGTTGGGAGTTGGATTCCAACGGTCGGCATGGCAGTACGGTAACAGATGTCAACATTGCCAATTATCTCACCGCCCAGCCGGTGGCCACCACCTCGGTGACGGTGGGTGCCAACCTGGACTCCACCGCCGAGGCGATCAGTCCCAACACCGTATACAACCCCAACGATCCGTCGACCTATAATTTTTCCACGGCGGTACGGGTTTTTGATTCCCGTGGTGCAGGGCACAACCTGGAGATTCAGTTTCGCAAGCTGCCCATGGGCAGTCCGGCCACGGTGGTGGGGGGGTTGGGTGTCACCTCCACCCGCCAATCCCTGGGTTCCATAACGGAAAATGGTACTGCGCAATATATTCAAATGAATGGTTTGGCCTTTCCCAGGCAGCAGGTTACCATGACCTTTACTCCGGTGGTGGGCGGGGTATCCGGGACGCCTGTTGTGACGGATCCGTTTATCATGAGCAACGAAGATCCGACAGTGGATACCAGTCAGTTGCTGGTGGGAGATAGTCCGCTTGAGTTGGTGGATGGTACCACCTATGCGGTGACCTACACCTCGACCCGGCAGGAGATTGGGCTCGATCTGAGCAAGGAGGCCAGTGTCTCTTTGAAGTTTACCCCTGTCAGTGGGGGGACACCCATACAGGCGGATGCGATCGATTTGCCGGCAGGGCACAACGGCATTGATCTGCGTACCGGCCTGATGGCGGATGGTGAACCTATCAAATTGGTCAAGGGGACACGCTATACGGTCAGTTATACCACGGATCCTGCAGACACCCCCGCCACCGGGACCACCCCGGCTGTTCGGGTTGTTCAGTCGCTGACAGGGGATGACAGTCGTGCAGAGATACTGGGTGCGGCCAGTGACAATACCTGGGAGTGGCACGCGGTGGTCAAAACTTCGGAGTTGGATCCCACTCAGCAGGCCAATGATGGCGGGGCGTTGACGGTGCTGTCGTCGGCCACCGCCGCTCCCAGCGGAGCCGGTTATACGGTTGGGCAGTTGCAATTCAACAGTCGGGGGCAATTGTTGAAGGAGGGTTCCACCCCACTGTCCGTCCTGTTCAAGGGCATCAAGACCGATGGCGAGACGGATGTCAAGCCCAAGGCACAGGAGATTCTGTTTGATTTTGGTACCGCTGTGGGCACAAACGGTGATTCCACCAACGACTTTGTGCGCAAGACCCTGGAGGATGTGGTGTACGATCGTACGCTCAGCAAGCTGGTGGAGGAGTCCAATACCGGTGGAACGACGGGTACCGTACAAGTAGCGGGCGGTTTTGCCACCACCAAACTGGAGCAGAACGGCTTTCCCCTGGGTGCCCTGGACAAGATAAACATTGATGCAGACGGCATCGTCTCCGGCAGCTATACCAACAGCCAGACCAAAAAACTGTTTCAAATCGTCCTGGTGGACTTTGCCGATGAGACTGCGCTGGAGCAGAAGGGTGGCAATCTGTTTGCGCAGAGCAGGGCCTCCGGGGAGGCCTTGCCGGGTGAGCCCCAGAGTGGTCGGCTCGGCAGTGTGGTGGCCTACTCGTTGGAGCAATCCAATGTGGACATGTCGGGAGAATTTGTTAGAATGATCACCACCCAGAGGGGGTTTCAGGCCAACTCCCGCATTGTCACGGTGGTGGATGGTATGATGGAGGAGTTGCTCTCTCTCAAGCGGTAAATAGATGAGCCTTTTTGAACAGGGGGCAGTCAAATGTTGCATTGTGCCGAATAGCAGGTTATCCTAGCCACCGTGAGGATTGTGGTTGCCTGTGTTGTTGCTCCCGGGGGGGGTGGAACATCTTGGGGTGTCGCTTCTCACGGGGAACGGGGCCACGGGTTGTTTGGCCCCGGGTAAGCGGGTATCGGAACAGAGAGGGAAGGGGTTAGGCCATGGCGGAAGAGGCAGAGAAAGAAGCGGGTGGCGGCGGTGGTGGTGGCGGTCTGATGAAGATAATCATCCCGGTGGTGGCTCTGCTGCTGGGTGGTGGTGGTGGTTATTTTGCGGGTAACAGCTCTGGCTCCAAGCAGGTGGAGGAGGCCAAGGCGTTGCAACCGGAACCCAAAGCCGGTGAGGTGGCCAAGGATACCAACGCCATGGTTGGGGATATGTACAAGCTTGAGCCGTTTGTGGTCAACCTGAATGAGCCCAAGGGGAGCCGCTATCTCAAGACCACCATCCAACTGGAGATGAGTTCGCCGGAGTTGAAGGCAGAGTTGGACCGGCGTTCGGCCCAGTTGCAGGATGTGATTTTGGCTCTGTTGACCTCCAAGACTTTTCAGGAGCTGCAGGCATTGGAGGGCAAGTTCCGTCTGCGGGAAGAGCTGCTTTCCCGCATCAACGCCTTGTTGGTCAATGGTACGGTATCGCGCGTTTATTTTACCGAATTTGTTATCCAGTAGCACTGCCTTGATTCCAAGAATACGCCCATGACGCAGATCTTGTCAGAGGAAGAGATCAATGCCCTGATGCAGGGATTGGAGGAGGGGTCCATTGATCTGGATACTCCCAGCGGGGACGGTGACAATCAAGAAGAGAAGCAGGTTACCGCTTTCTTCTTCGGTCAGAGGACCGCGATCCGGGTAGGTGCCATGCCGGGGCTCGATATGATCAACGAGCACCTGGCCTCTCAGCTTTCCTTCAAGCTCAGCCAGAAGGTGGGGCGGGAGGTGCATGTTCAGCCCAAATCCACCACCAATCAAATTTTTGGACGTTTTCTCCACTCTCTGGATCCGCCCATTTTTATCAATGTATTGCGGGTGGAACCCTCGCAGGCCATGAGTCTCATCTCCATCAGTGGCGATGTCATGTATCACATATTGGAGGGTTTTTTTGGTGGAGCGGGCTCATCGGAACGCCCGATGCGCAATTTTTCTCCTTTCGAGATGAAGGTGATTGATCGGGTGATGGAGGTCACCCGTGAGCAGATTGAGCTGGCCTGGAAAAAGTTGGATGCCTCTTTCCGTTTGGTCATGACCCGTTGGGAAAACCAGCCTCAGTTTGCGGCGGTGGTGCCCCTGGATGAGACGGTCTTTTTGATCTCCTTCGGGGTGGAGGTGGGGGACACGGAGGGCACGTTGACCATCTGTTTTCCTGCGGTTATCCTCGAACTGTTCAAGCAGCAGCTCAAGGTCGGGTTCCAGAGAGATCAAGTTGAAGGGGCTTCCGTCTGGATGGACTCTGTCTATCAGCAGTTGGGTCTGGTCTCGCTGCGGGTCTCTCCGGTTGTCTCCCGGGAAAAGATGAAAGTTCAAGAGATGTTGCACCTCAAGGTGGGGGATGTGATCCCCCTCAGCCGGGATATAGCGGCCGAGATGCCGGTTGAAGTGGAGGGGGTGGTCAAGTTTCATGGTTTGGCGGGGGTGGTGGATGGTAAGCGGGTGTTGCGCGTGACCCGTATCCAGGAGGAAAATACGTAAAGGATTCGAGCTCCGCTGGTTTTGGGGGTATCGGTCCCGCAGGAAGATCACGGTCTTGCAGGATGTCAATCAGGCAGGTCGGTTGAACGGGATATGTGGCGTGTGGCTCACCCTCTTTGATAAAGAGGGGCGTCTGCACTCGCAAGAGATGAGAGGGTGGTCTGGTTTCTGGCCAGCGTGAAGGTCTCTTGGATTTGGATACTGGAGATATTAAATTGTCCGATTCTGTCTTTGAAGAGGAAGCACTTCCCAAAAACATGGAACTCCTGATGGATGTTCCTCTGAATGTCTCGGTGCGTCTGGGGCATGTGCGCATGCAGATCCGGGATCTGCTCAAATTGAACAAGGGCTCTTTGATCGAACTGGAAAAGGAGGCGGATGAGCCGCTGGAGATCCATGTCAACGATCGGCTCCTGGCTTATGGTGAGGTGGTGATGATCAAGGATAAGTTGGGTATCCGCATCACGGACATTGTCTCTCTGGCTGAACGGTTGGAGAATTTACGCTGATGATTCGATTTGGAGTGGTGGGTCGGCTCCTTTTTTCTTTTTCTCTCCTGATCGTTGTTGCCGTGCTGGTCGAGGGAGTGCTGGGCGTGCGTTTGCTTCCGGTTGCTGTGGCGGCTGGCAAGACGACTGCGCCGCCGGAAGAGAAGGTTATGCCGCCGGATGGCAAGGTGGCGGTATCGGATGTCAAGTCTCCAGCAGAGGGCAAGTTGGCTGCTGCGGAGGGGGCTGCGCAGACCTCAATGGGCCTGCCCGCCACTCTGTTCGGAGAGGCGAGCCTGAAGATGGCGGGTTATCTGTTGATTCTGGTTGTCCTGGCTGTTTTTGTGGTTCATCTGGGCAAGCGGTTTCGCACCCAGTTGGGGGGGGGTGGTCCCATTTTTGTCGAGGATGGTCGTAACCTGGCTCCCGGGGTAGGGGTTCGGTTGATTCGGGTGGGTGCCCGGTACTGGTTGATTGGTGTTACCAAGGAGCAGGTTACCCTGTTGGGTGAACTCACGGAGGAGGATGTGTTGGGGGAGTATGTGGCCGAGGATGGGGTGGAGCTGGAGCCGGAGCCGGTGCTGTCAAAAGCGCGGCATCCCCGGGATCTGCGTGATGCGGAGCCATCGCTTGTCGATCGGGGTTTGCGTCGGTGAGTCTGGTTTGGCGCAGAGTTTTTTGGTTGGGGGGGCTATTGCTGGCTCTGTTGTTCTGGCTGATGCCCGGGTGGGCGGTGGCGGCTGACATTACGCTGCCGGGTGTTACCCTCTCCACGGGGAGTGTGGTGGGCAAGGCGGATCCGGAGCAGGTGGGGGTCGGGTTGCAAATCTTGGCCCTGATGACCCTGCTCTCCCTGGTGCCCAGTCTGTTGATCATGCTGACCTCTTTTACCCGTGTGGTTGTGGTCATGTCTTTTGTCCGGCAGGCGATGGGTTTGCAGGGACAGCCGCCCAACCAGGTTCTGGTTGCGCTTTCGTTGTTTGTGACCTTTTTTATCATGGGGCCGGTTTTTGATCGGGTTCATGATGATGCGCTGCGTCCTTATCTGGACAAAAAAATTTCGGAAGAGCAGGCGTTGGAGCGGGCTTTGGTGCCGATTCGCGGTTTTATGGTGCGGCAGACCCGCGAGAAGGATCTTGCCCTTTTTTTGCGTCTTTCCGGGGTGCAGAAGGCGCAGAGTCCCGATGATGTGCCGTTGCGTCTGTTGATTCCCTCCTTCATGATTTCCGAGTTGAAAACGGCCTTTCAAATTGGTTTTATGATCTATCTGCCTTTTCTTATTGTGGATATGGTGGTGGCCAGTGTGGTCATGTCGATGGGTATGATGATGTTGCCGCCGCTGGTGATCTCCATGCCGGTCAAGTTGATTTTATTTGTGCTGGTGGATGGGTGGGCGTTGGTTGTGGGTTCTTTGGTACAATCTTTCAAATAGTCTTTCAAACAGTTGTTCTGTTAATCTGCTCTGTTAGTTTTTTAAAACAATTGCAGGGGTCCGGGGACCGTCACGGTCCCCGGTGGGGTGCAGGGGCGAAGCCCCATATGCGCTAACATGGTGGCTATGCCCATGTTTTTCTAATCTTTTCAAACAATTGCAGGGGTCCGGGGACCGTCACGGTCCCCGGTGGGGTGCAGGGGCGAAGCCCCTGCATGTAACGGGCGCGCTTTTACAGAAGCCCATTTGCGCAGCAAATGGGCGCAGCGCGCCCAAAACGCCCCGCAGGGGCACTCCTGGAGGGCGGCAGCCCGACCGAGAGCGGGCCAAATGGGGTATGGCTTGGGAAAAAAACCGAACCTGGCCTTGTATCAGAAAAAAAACTGAATATCCGAACCTTCTGCTTTCTTATCCAGGCATTGTCAATAACATAGTCGTGCGCGTCGGGCTGCCGCCCTCCCAAGGTCGCCCCTGCGGGGCGGCTTTGTGCGCGTTTTCCCAAAGCAAATTTTCTGCGAAAATTTGCTTTGGGAAAACGCGCAGTTCAGCAGGGGCTTTGCCCCTGCACCCCACTGGGGACCGTGACGGTCCCCAGACCCCTGCAATCGTTTAACAGAAGAGTGCAATCCTGTGAGCGTATATGGGGTTTTCACTCCACCAGGGGAGATGATCTCCCCTGGACCCCCTGTTTGGCCGTCAAATCAGGACGGTCGGGGCTCTAGTTTTCCTTGATGGAGTCGTCCATCTCCCGTTCCAATTGGTGGGCATGTTTGGCCTCCTGGTCCGCCAGGAACAGAATGGTCTTCTTGAAGCCCGGATTGCTTACCTGCGTTGCCAACTCCCGGTAAAATTTTTCTGCACCCCGTTCATGCTGAACGGAAAGCAACAAGGCATCTCCATATTCCAGCGAACCATCCCGCTTTGCTCTCGGTTGCAAATAGCTCTGCAACTCCATGGAGACCGGTGCGGCGGGGCTTTTGCTGTTGGATGGCAGTCGTTGGGTAACCAGAATCTCTTCCAGATGGCGTTTGTGGCTCCGCTCCTCCTCGGCTTGCGCCAGCAGGGCATTTTTTTGGTCAGTGCTTTTGGACTGGCTGGCCAGTTGCTCATAAAAGGCGGCTTCCTCCTCTTCATGACGAATCGCAAACTGGATGATTTCCTCAAAACTTTGCATCGTTACAGCTCCTTTGGAAAAACGGTCTGAATAGAAAACAGTGATACAGTAACCAGGGCCTGCCACCAGCCAGACCCGACCGGGGTGTTACAGGGACACATATTTTTTGAACTCATCCATCAACTCGTTTTGAGCCTTGATCAACTCTTGCTGTGACAGAGCAGAGGTGCGCAAAATGGTGTCTGAAGAGCCCCCCTTGCCTTTGTAAAAACCGGCATAATCCGCGGCATCGCCCACAAAAAACAGGTCAAATTCATTGGTTCCCCGATCCAGACCGCTGCGGATGGCGGTACCCTGATAGGGAAAAAAGATGGTCATGTCAAAATCGTTGGAAATTTCCCTCCCCAGGCGACTCTTGAACCGCTTGGACATCAGAAAACGCAAAAACTCCCGCGTTTCGGTGATGGTCTGATGATTTTCACCGGGCAGTCCCAACATCAAAAAGGCCTTTACCTTGATCCCATGCCTGTTGCACCGCTCGACATACTCCATATTGGACTCGACGGTGGTCCGTTTGCGCGTGATGTCCAAAATTTTTTGTGAACCCGATTCGGCACCAAACCCGGTTTCAACACAGCCCGCCTCTGCCAACAGTTGACACATCTCATCGGTCATCCGTTTGGCGTGGCCAAAACAGCGAAAATGGATATGGTGCTTGCCAATAATGTTGGTCAACTCCCGCACCCGTTTGATACTGATGGTAAAAATATCATCAAAAAACATGATGCCTTCGTATCCCATGCCCTTGATCTGGAGAATTTGCTCCTCCACAATGGCCGGAGAATAACTGCGTACTGTGGTGCGGGCATCCTCGCAAAAGGTACAACTCATGGGACATCCTTTGGCCGTCAAGACCGTTGTTGCCTTGATGCCCAAAAAGGTATAGTTGTACTGGCTGAGGAAGGCCGGATCCCGGTAGGGGATGGGGAACTCATTCATTTGTGCTTCGGAAACAGGCATGCGCAATACCCGTTCCGCAGGGGCTGTTCCCTCCATGATCGCCTTGAGGGCCCACTCCCCGTCATCCACCACGAGATAGTCAAAATTTTCCTTTTTGCAATCCTCCAGATAGTATTTGACGTGCGGTCCACCCAGAATCACCGTCCGACCCGGGAACCGGGCCCGCACCGCATGGAGAATTTCGTAGGCCTGTGCGCGTTGCGGGGTCATGCAGGAGATGCCGAAGTGGGTAAAATCCTGGTATTTTTCGAGTGCATTCAAGTCAAAGTCATTCTCGATGACAGAGTCAACCCCCTGGGATAGCATGAAGGATTGCAGAGACATGACACCGATGGGTGGCATCACCCGATCCGAATCGAGAAAGGGATCCCGCAGGGCGATCAAAAGGAGACGTTGATGGTCACTCATATAACCTCCATAAATGCTCTATAGAATGCGATGCCCATGCTTTTCTTAATCTTTTAAAACCATTGCAGGGGTCCGGGGACCGTCACGGTCCCCGGTGGGGTGCAGGGGCAAAGCCCCATATGCGCCAACATGATGACGATGCCCATGCTTTTCTTAATCTTTTAAAACCATTGCAGGGGTCCGGGGACCGTCACGGTCCCCGGTGGGGTGCAGGGGCAAAGCCCCTGCATGTAACGGGCGCGCTTTTACAGAAGCCCATTTGCGCAGCAAATGGGCGCAGCGCGCCCAAAACGCCCCGCAGGGGCACTCCTGGAGGGCGGCAGCCCGACTGAGAGCTGGCTAAATTGGGTATGATTCGGAAAAAAAACATTCCTGGCCTTGTATCAGAAAAAAAACTGAATATCCGAACCTTCTGCTTTCTTATCCAGGCATTGCCCATGACATAACCGTGCGAGTCGGGCTGCCGCCCTCCCAAGGTCGCCCCTGCGGGGCGGTTTTGTGCGCGTTGCGCCCATTTTCTGCGAAAATGGGCTTTGGGAAAACGCGCCGTTCATGCAGGGGCTTTGCC
>PEAG01000080.1 GCA_002753505.1 Magnetococcales bacterium HCHbin5
CTGCATGTAACGGGCGCGCTTTTACCGAAGCAAATTTCCGCAGGAAATTTGCGCAGCGCGCCCAAAACGCCCCGCAGGGGCACTGCTGGAGGGCGGCAGCCCGACTGAGAGCTGGCCAAATCGGGCATGGCTTGGAAAAAAAACAGTGCTGGCCTTGTATCAAGCAAAAAACTGACTATCCGGACGTTTTGGTTTCGAAAAAAAACCGATCCTGGCCTTGTATCGAGCAAAAAGCTGACTATCCGGACGTTTTGGTTTCGAAAAAAAAACCGATCCTGGCCTTGTATCGAACAAAAAGCGGAAGGCCCGAAAGTTCTGGTTTCCTGTCCAAACATTTTCCATTACATAACCGTGCGCGTCGGGCTGCCGCCCTCCCAAGGTCGCCCCTTCGGGGCGGTTTTGTGCGCGTTGCGCCCATTTTCTGCGAAAATGGGCTTTGGGAAAACGCGCAGTTCATGCAGGGGCTTTGCCCCTGCACCCCACCGGGGACCGTGACGGTCCCCGGACCCCTGCAATTGTTTAAAAAAAACGGGCACGGCATGCGCCCCTATTTTTGGGTTGCGCTGTTCTCCAGGTTTTGTAACACCTGCTGCAACGCAGCATCCAACGGCGTCTCCACCGTTACCTGCTCACCCGTAACAGGATGGGGAAAGGCGAGACGCCGAGCGTGGAGAAACAGACGCCGCAACCCCATGGTACGCATCTGACCATCAAATGCCGGATCGCCATATTTCTGATCTCCGGCCAGCGGGTGGCCAATAGACTGAAAATGAACTCGAATCTGATGGGTGCGACCGGATTCCAACCAGACCTGCACCAGGGAGGCATGGGCAAAACGGCTGATCACCTGATAACGGGTGCGGGCCGCCAACCCCCGATCAGCCGAAACCACCATCCGCTCTCCAGCCCGTACCGTCCCTTTCAACAAAGGGAGATCAATCACCCCCGCAGCCGGTTGCGGATGACCCCGCACCAACGCCCAGTACTCTTTTTCCACCGTACCGGCACGAAAAGCTGCCGCCATCTGTCGCAAAGCCGGCGCGGTCAACGCAAACAACAGACAACCGGAAGTCTCCTTGTCCAACCGATGGCACAACTCTGGCCGCAACGGGCTCTCCTCCCACTGAAACAGGCGGCGCATGGCATCCACCGCCCCCCAGCTGTCACCGCTGCCACCATGCACAGCCATCCCCGCCGCTTTGTTCAAGACCAACAGCTCCCCATCCCGCCAGACAATCCGCTCCCGCATACCCCGTACCCAACTGTCCGGTGGATGGGTACGCTCCTGGGGCAACGCCAACCGAACAGGCGGCAGCCGAACCGAATCACCCGCCGCCAGTCGTACCCCTCCTTGAACCCGACCACTGTTGACCCGAACCTGCCCGGTACGCATCAACCGATGAAGAAAGGTGTAGGGGGTGCCAGGCAACTGCGCCGCCAGGAAACGATCCACCCGCATGCCTGCATCCGCAGCCGTCACGGCAACATGGCGAACCGCAGAAGAGGCTGCCTCCAAACTCGGGGGATCTGGCGGCAATTTTGCGGGATTGTATTTAGAGATCTTTACGTTCATGGGGTCATTATCCTATAATGGCCAATTACAGTCCGGGCTGTAAGGTGCCGTCGAGTGTTGTTGATCGGTTGACCGGAGGTGGTTTTTCCAGACACAATTTGATTTAATTTATTGTAATTATTAAAAGATAATAAACAAACAGCCGGGAAAACCGAAGGCACTCCACAGACCATCCGGGGCAGATACCGGTTGGCAGGATGATCCAGATTACTGGGGACGGATGCAAGAAAATTTATTTTTTTCACAATTTATACACCAAAAAATATCTGAAAACGACCTGACCTGGTGCGCGGGGACAACACGGTTGTTCTGCCCGGTGTGGTCTGGGTCCCATACGAAACAGGAGTATCACATACAATGACCAAACGCATGCTGGTGGACGCCACCCACGCAGAAGAGGTTCGCGTGGCGGTGGTTCAGGACCAGCGATTAATCGATCTGGATATCGAAACCGCCTCCAGGGAACAGATCAAGGGCAACATTTATCTGGCACGTGTCACCCGTGTAGAACCCTCTCTGCAAGCGGCTTTCGTTGAATTTCACAATGGCCGGCAGGGTTTTCTCTCCGTCAACGATATTCATCCCAAGTATTATCCACCGGAAGATCCCGAACGGGAGCCAAAAAATTCGACACCAGAGGGGGTAAAAGGGGGATCGGGTGCCCAGGAGGGGGGGGACGGTATCCCGTCGCCAGCCAGGAGTGGCGGTTCAGGGAGTGGAGATGAAGAGGATCTTGCCGACGAGTTGCCCCCCAACGATGAGCTTTGGTCACGGGCCAGACGCCGCCATCTGCCGATTCAACGCATCCTGAGCCGGGGACAGACCCTGCTGGTGCAGGTGGTGAAAGAGGCCAGAAGCAACAAAGGGGCCTCCCTGACCACCCATATCTCCCTGGCGGGTCGTTACACGGTGTTGTTGCCGGAAAATTCTGGCGGCGGTGGCATCTCCCGCAAAATTACCGACACACAGGAGCGCAAACACCTGAAAGAGGTGCTGGCCTCCATGGAAATTCCCGGTCATATCAGCCTGATCATTCGTACCGCCGGCCTGGGACGCACCAAACGGGAAGTGGCCCGGGACATGTCCTACCTGTTGCGCCTGTGGAAAATGATCGAGGACAAATCGAAGCAGTTAAAACCACCTGCCCTGATCCATGAAGAGGGGGATCTGATCATTCGCGCCATTCGCGATCTCTATACGACGGATATGGAAGAGATTTTGATCGATGGCCAAGAGGGATACCGCATTGGCAAGGATTTTATGCGGCTGCTGATGCCCCGCTATGTCAAGGTGGTACAACCCTACAAAGAGTCCCTGCCGCTGTTTGCCCGCTACCAGATCGAAAACCAGATCGAGTCCATGCACGAGCGCAAGGTGCCCTTGCGGGCGGGGGGGTATCTGGTAATCGATCCCACCGAAGCCCTGGTCACCATCGACATCAACTCAGGCCGCTCCACCCGCGAGAGGGATGTGGAGAGTACGGCCTTCAAAACCAATCTGCAGGCGGCGGAAGAGATTGCGCGGCAGTTGCGTTTGCGTGACCTGGGCGGGCTGGTGGTCATCGACTTTATCGACATGGATGATCGCAAGCACATTGCAGAGGTCGAAAAACAGCTCAAGGATGCCTTCAAGCTGGATCGTGCCAAAATACAGATTGGCAAAATTTCCTCCTTTGGTTTGTTGGAACTGTCGCGCCAACGCATGAAGCCCACCTTCAATGAGACCAGCCGGTTGGAGTGTCCCCGTTGCAAAGGCCTGGGCACCATTCGTTCCATCGAGTCTGCCTCCATTTTTCTCTTTCGCCAGTTGGAGGAGGAGGTGGCCAAGGGACGCTACAGCCGGTTGACCTATACCACTTCGCAGGAGATGGCCAACTATCTGCAAAACAATAAACGGGACCAGATCCGGGAGATGGAGACCGGGCATGAAACGACCATTCTGATCTATGGTGATCCCAGTTTGCAAACGCCGGAGTTCCATAAAAACCGGGTGGAACGCACCCAGGAGGAGTTGGAGGCCCGCGAGCTGATGCAGTCCAGGCGTCTGTTGGCCACCGAGGAGCCAGAGGAGGAGATAGAGCCGGAATATACACCGGACGATCTGGACGACCTGGATGAAGAGTCCGATGCGGAGGAGCGGGGAGCTGTCCGTGAATCGATTCCCTCCGACCGTGGTTCCGAACCGTCAGACGCTGTTGCAGCCCCTGCGGCGACCGGGCGTGTTGAGGCGGTTGGGGGACGTGCCGAGCCGGAAACGGGTGAAAAAGGCCGTCGTCGGCGGCGGCGGCGCAAAAAGTCGGCGGCCCAGACGACTCAGGTTGTCGCAACGGAGAGCATGGCCGAGGGCAGCTTGACGGGTGCGGAAAATGGAGTCGAAGCGGGGGCGGCTGTTCCGGCTGCACCCCAGTCGGCGGCGACCAGCCGTCGGCGGCCTGCGCGCGTTCGTCAGGCTGCTGCGCCGGTGGCGGAGAGTGTGGGAGAAACACCCAAATCGTCCATCGAGGGTGCGGTGCCCATTGCCCACGTACCCGGGCTTTATGTGTTGGGTGGTGGGGCAACGGCGGCGGGTTCCGTCACGACGCCAGAGCTTCAGTCCACCGAGGCTGTGCCAGCAGATCGGTTGGAGGGAGAGAAGGAGGAGAGTGCCCTGACCCCGGTCGCGCCCCGCCCCAGGCGGCGACGTCGGCGGCGACGCTCTGGTCAGATGCGAACCCTGCCAGGGCTGGAGACAACGGTACAACCGGATGAGGCGGAGACCGGCGAAGTGGCGGAACCCCTGGACTCCGAGCAACCGGAAGAGGCGGAGACCGGTGGAGTGGCGGAACCCCTGGACTCCGGGGTTGTGTTGACTGAGGAGGTTACCGCAGAGGTGGTTGCCGGCGAGGCTCCGGTGATTGCCTTGGAGCCGGAACCGGAGCCGGAGTTGGCACGACCGCTGCCGGTCGCTTCCCCTGTGGAGGCGGGTGGAGAGGTGATGGATGCGGCAGAGAGTGCCGTCGTGGAGCCGGAGAGGGTTGAAACGGTGGTTCCGCTGGTAGCTCCGGCACCACCGTTGCTGGATTTGCCCGTGAACCCGTCGGCAGAGAGTTTGTCGACAACCGTAACGGAAGCTCCACAGGAGTCTGTGGAGCTTTCGGAGCTGCTTCCGGAGCTGGAACCATCGCCAACGGTGGCTCCCAAGGCCAAAGTGACCCGTACCAGGGCGGTGCGCAGCAAGGTGGTCAAGGAGCCTCAGCCGGTGAAAGAGCCCCGGACGGCGAAGGCGAGCAAAAAGTCTCAGCCGGCAGAGGAGCCGGTCAAGCAGGAGGAGCCGGTCAAGCAGGAGGAGCCGGTCAAGCAGGAGGAGCCGGTCAAGCAGGAGGAGCCGGTCAAAAAGAAAAGAGTTTACCGGAAGCGGCTGCCCAAGGTTGCTGCTGACGCTGGGCCTGCGGAGGGTGCGGAGGCTGTTGTTACCCCGTCGGTCGCGGAAGCAAAAACGGTGGACGCTTAAGCGGCGGCGCGTGTTTTTTTCTGTGTTTTTGAGCAATGGTTGCGGCTCCGGGGGTGTGGTTTCCCCGGAGCCGCAACCGTTTCAAGGGGGGGTGCCATTCAGCAGTCGTTGCAGCTCCAGCAGGCTTGCTGTTGCCTTTTCCAGTGACTGGAGACTCTCTGCCTGATGTTGGTCCCCGGCGGCGGAACGGGCCCGGTTGATCCACAGTTCCGCTTGAGAAAAGAGGGCGAGGCGTTCCAGACCCTGCTCTTGTGCCACCCCCGCCATGAACTGTTTGTGGGTTTGGGAAAGGGGCAGCAGATGCCGTGTATAAAAAATTTCCAACTCGGCGGCCATCGCCGTGACGGTCAGGGTGGGCAGTCGGGTTTGCAGGGCCTGTAACGCTGCCAGACACGGTTCCAACCGCCCTCCTGCGGCCAGGAGTTGCTCCTCCTCCTCGGCAGGACTGCTTTCTGCCCACAAAGGGTGGGGTTGTCGTCGCCAGAACCACAATCCCAGCACCGCGACGCCGCAGCCAGCCAAGGCGTGGGGGAGAGTATCCGGCCACTCTCCGGCGGCCAGCGGGGGCTTGGCAGCGGCTGTCAAGGCAAACAACAGGCCGAACAGACAGGTCAATGGAGCGGCATAGGGTTTCATGGGGCTCTTTCTGAGTTTCAGTTATTGGTTTGATCTTATCCGATTGTCATCCGCAACAACGCCTCTCCCACGCCGATCAATGCCTCACCGATAATCAACCCGGCCGCCCAGGGCACCAGTATGTTTTCCGAGAAGGCGTAGCCTTGACGACGTTCCAGTTGGATCTGGGTCAGGCAGCCCAGACCGTAGGTCAAGGTGACGGAGAAGGGCAGGTACATGGCCAACCCCACCATGATACCCAGACCGCCCAGGGGTGTCAGCTCCATGAGCAGGCCGGCCAGCCCTCCCAACACAAATTTATCCAGGGGAATTTGTTGGGTCTGCACCGCTTCGATCACTCCGGCCAGGGCACTGGCCTGGGGGGCGGGCAGGGGGGTGTTTGGGCCAAAACCATGGCTGCCACCGGAGCCTCCCTGCCACAGTGCATAGATGACGACAAAGGCCACCACGACGCCAATCCAGGAGACGGCAAACTCCAGGGCCTGTTGCTGGGCCGGGCGGTTTCCCACCAGAAACCCGGTTTTCAGATCCTGCATCATGTCCGCACTTTGGCCGATGGCCACGCTGATGGCGATGCCGACGGCCAGGGCGGCCACGATTTGGCCATTCAGCAGTGCCATCATCAAGACCACGGAGACCAGGGTCATGCCGGACATGGGGGAGATGTCGGTCATGCCGGTGGATTGGGCAACGATCAGGCCGGCAACACCCAGCCAGAGGGTACCCACCAGGGTGGCCAGCCCGGCCCGCCACAGGGGGAGATCGGCGGTTGTCCAGGCGGCCAGAAAAAGGAGAACAACGGCTCCCAGCAGACCAGCCAGCAGCACCCATGCGGAGAGTTCGGTCCGTTGCGGGTGTGTGTGTTGGGTCGCGGCGGCGGTGGGGAGCGCATGGGAGAGGGCGCGGAAGGCGGTCAGGATAATCGGCATGGTGAGCAGCATGGACATGGCAGCGGAGCCGATCAGGAGGCCGATGCCCAGCGGACGCAGGGAGGAGGTGTAGATAAAATCGGCCAACCCGCTTCCTGTCAACCCGGCGGTTGGCCAGCCGGCCCAGACCACCAGGGGGGAGATGATCCACCAGGCGGCCACGCCTCCCAGGAAAAAGGAGAGTCCGCCCCGCCCGGCCAGCAAGCCGGAGGCAAAGGTCATGGGTGACAGGTAGAGTGCGGCGGAGAGATAGGCCGGCAGGAGGCCAAAGTTGAGGGAGAGCTCATCCGATTCAATAACGCCCGGCCAGTGCAGCCAACCGGAGATCATGAGAAGTTTCCAGCCTGCACCGATGGCACAGCCGATTCCCAGCAGGCGAACTTTTTCCACCCCTGCGGAGCCGGAGCGCAGGATGGTGGCCACGGCGGTTCCGGTGGGAAAACGCAAGCGGTCAATTTCGATCATCTTTTTGCGAAGTGGAATGATCAGGACCACGCCCAGCAACGCGCCACCGATGGCTGCGGCCAGCAGAGGCCAGGGGGAAAAGTCGGCGACAGTGCCGCTGCTTTTCAGCAAAAACAGGGTTGGCAAGGTAAAAACCACGCCAGAACCGGCGGTAATGATGGCAGAGGCGATGGTTTGGTTGAGGTTGTTTTCGATGATCGTTCCCCGCCAGGATCGACCTCGGAGGGCCACGTAGCCGATCAGGGCGGCAATGGCGGAGCCGCTGATGGCAAACCCCAGTTTGAGGGCCGAATAGATCAAGGCCACATTCAGAATAATGCCGATGGTGCCTCCCAGCACGACAGCCGGGAGGGTCAATTCCCGGTAGGGAGCGACCGGTAGGGTCGATTGTTCCATGGTGCGGTTGTCCTGGTACGATTGAGTGCGAGTTGCTGCCGGCTGAGGATACTACACTCCGGGATTGAAAACCACGGGGGGGGATTGAGTGGGGAAAAAGCGGTCTGTTGCAAAAATATCCATGCGGAAAGATGCAAATCGAGATAGATTCCTGGTAAATTTTGCTGTCGTTGTGCAGACCAACCTGTCTGACCAGAAGGAGCCAAAGAGTGGAACCCACAGTTGAAGAGGTGATGCAATCTGCTGAAGCGGGGGATTCCGAGTCCCAGTTCAGGCTTGGATTGATGTATGACAGGGGGATTGGCATTCCCCAGGACTACTTGGAGGCCAGCAAGTGGTACAGAAAGGTGGCGGAACAGGGCAACGCTTGGGGTCAAATATTTCTCAGCCTGATGTATGAGTTTGGCAAGGGGCTGCCACAGGACTACATGCAGGCCTATTTGTGGATGAGCCTCGCGGCCATTCAGGGGGTGGAGGATGCCATGGTGGAGAGTGCCCGTCTTGCGGACCATTTGACGGCGGCGCAGCTTGCCCAGGTGGAAAAAATGGTACAGCAGTGGCGGCCGACCTTGCCGTGATGTGACCCTTCTCTCTTCAAACGAATGCAGGGGTCTGGGGACCGTCACGGGGTTCCCAGACCCCTGCATTCGTTTGAAAAAGATCAAGGCACCCGTTTTATTCCGCTTTGTTGTATGAAAACAGGGATAAATCCTGCTTTCTCTGCTTTAACGCCGAGTCCAGAGATACGGTTTTTTGCTGTTGCAGCCGGTAGATGGCCCAACCATGCAACACTTTTTTGACATACTCACGGGTTTCGGCGAAGGGTATTTTTTCGATAAAGGCAATGGGATCCTCTTTTTCCCGATTGGCTCGCCAGGAGCTGCCCCGCCCTGGTCCCGCGTTGTACGAAGCCACCGCCAACACCAAATCGCCCTCAAACAACCGCAACATGCGGCTCAAATAGGATTGACCCAACGTCAGGTTGTAGGCGGGCGATTGCAATAAATGGCGGGTGGCCGGCGCAACATCGATCCGCTTGGCCTCTTCCAGGGCGGTTGCAGGCATCAGTTGCATCAAGCCCTGCGCCTTGGTGCGTGACTCTGCCCGGTGAAAAAAAAGACTCTCCTGCCGAGTGGTGGACCAGACCAACGCCGGATCGATCGACCAACCCGACAACGGTTGCCAGTCCGGGGTGGGGTAGAGGGCACTGAAAAAAAGTTGCTCCTGCCCCTTTCGCAGGCTGTTGGCCAACTGTACCGCCAGATCTGCTGCCCCGAACTCCTTGGCAAGACAGATCTGGTCGGTTTGACTCAACCCCAACCGTTGGGCCAGATTGCGGATCTCCGCGCCATTGTGATGACTCCTGCCGACCGCTTTCAACAGTCTGAGGCTGTCCAGATGCGGCTCCACCGCACTGCCCCAGGTGGTGGGGCAGGGGTGGGGATCGGCTGGCAACGCAGCCAGTCGACCCGTTGACTGTTCCTGCGCCAACAGTCCGTAAAATCCCTCGGGATACTGGGCAGCAACGGCCAACCATTTCTCTTTTTCTGCCTTGGAAGCACTCAATTTGGCTGCCCACACCCCGCCCTGGGCGCGCATGGGACCATTGGAGCCCTCCAGGGCCAACTGGCCAAACCAGGCCAATGCCTGTGAATGGTTGCCCAGCAGATAGGCACTCCAGGCTGCCAACCAGAGCGAATCGGACAATTTGCCGCCGGCCTCCAACACGTTGACCCGCAGCAGGGACATGGCGGCTGCCAACTCCCCTTCATTGTACAAATCCCGCCCTATCTGAAACCGGAACAGTTGGCGCGCCTTGGCCGATAACCGCCCGCTGTGTTTGCCCAGCAAAAAGGCGACAAAATTGCGGCGTGTCATGGTGCGGCGGAAATGGTGGGCCTGGGCATCCCATATCTCCGTGTCGGAGGCTTCGGTCGGTGGCAACTGACTGCGCAAGTTTTCAAAATTTTCCAGGCCGTGCAAAGCGGCATCCAAGGTGCGGAAATAGGCCTGCCGTGCTGACGGCAGCTGATTGAAGACACGCTCATAGGACTCTTTGGGGCCCGAATGGAGCAACTTGCGGATGCGCACTTCGCGCTCGGCCTGGGTCAGTTGCTTTTCCAACGGTTTGGTGCGCTGTTCAAGATCGTCAGCAAAGATCACCCCCTCCAGATAGAGGGGCTTCCAGATGGGCATGGCATCCTGAAACCGTTTTTTGCCCAGCAGCAGACGCAAATATCGCAACTGGCCGTTTTCGGACTTGGGCGGGGAACGGTCATACAAAGCCAACGCCTCCTCATTGTTGCCGTCCCGGGTGATGCGAAATTCAAGGAGCGATTGGACCCGGTCAATCTGGGCATGGTTTGGCCACCTGTTTAAAAATTCATGCAGCCGCTCCGTTGTTGTTTTATACCGGGGATGAAACAGCAGCTCCCACTCCAGATAGGAGACAAGCAGCTCATTTTTGGGCCAGCGATTGCGATCCAGCACGGGATCCAGGTCACTGCCACCCTCCAAAATCTGGAACAGCTCTATTGTCTGTTTGTCAACATTTGCTGTCGTGCCCTCCGCCATGGCGGGCATGCCAACCAGACAGATCCACCAGCCGATACAGATTTTCAAGCAGAGATACACGGTCCGACCACTTCTCACAGCAGATACCTCTTTCGCCAACAGGGTAAAAAAATTATTGGACAAACAGCGCGTCGACAAACAGGTTGGGATCAAACGGTTTCAGGTCATTGATCCCCTCTCCGACGCCGATAAAACGGATCGGCAGGGTAAACTGTTCGCTGATGCCAACCACGACCCCTCCCTTGGCCGTGCCATCCAGTTTGGTGATCACCAGTCCGGTCAAACCCAACGCTTCGTTGAAGTGGCGTACCTGCTGGATGGCATTCTGGCCTGTGGTTGCGTCCAGCACCAGCCAGACATCCTGCGGAGCCTGGGGGTTTTGCCGACCCAGGACCCGCTTGATCTTTTTCAACTCTTCCATCAGGTTGACTTTGGTGTGCAAACGACCGGCCGTGTCTGCCAGCAACAGGTCCATGTTGCGGGCGGTGGCGGCGGCAAAGGCGTCATAGACAACCGAGGCACTGTCGGCATTCTGCCCCTGGGCAATCACCGGACAGCGGGCCCGTTCCCCCCATTTTTCCAGTTGTGCCACGGCGGCGGCCCGGAAGGTATCCCCGGCTGCCAACATCACCTTGTTGCCTTCGCCCTGAAAGTGGGCGGCCAGTTTGCCGATGGTTGTGGTCTTGCCCACTCCGTTGACCCCCACCACCAGAATGACGTGGGGTTTTTGCTCCGTTCGTTGCCAGGGCTGATGGACCGCCATCAACCGATCCCAGATCACATCCTTCAGGATGTCCCGGAAAAAGGCCGCATCTTCCCGGCTTGCAACCTGACAGCGGTTTCGGGCCTCGGTCAAAATACGCTCTGCCGCCTCCATGCCAAAATCGGAGACGATCAGCAACGATTCCAACTCGTCCAGCAATTCGGCATCAATTTTTTTGCCGATCAGCAGAGCATCCAGTTGACTGGTGAAGGTCTTGCGGGTTTTGCTCAATCCCTCCCGCAGCCGTGCAAAAAAAGACATATCCCGCATCCTAATTCGGTTAATCATTGATGTGACGGCCGACAACCCTGCCGGCCTCTGCCGGCCCGGCGTGCCGGGTTTTGGCAACCCGTCGCCAAACTTCTGATCATGAACCGTCAAAGGGGTGAGGGCCAGGAAATTTTCAAAACAGGGGCGTGTTTTCTCCGCTCGCCGCGATACGGCGAACCTTCCCTATACTCTTTTGCCAAAAAGGGGTATTAATCGCAGCGTTCCTGTTCCTGGTCGCTACAGAAGGTCATTTAGGAAGCCGATGCGCATCATAACATCCCTGTTGTCCAAGCAAAAATTCAGCCAACATCCGCTTGCCGATTCGCAGACTGCGGCAGATGGTCGTCAGCCGCTTGCCGAGGCGGCCGAGTTGGAAACGTTGTTTGACATGGAACATCCCGAGAAACCCATACCCAAAACGCCGGTGGCTTTTCTTTGGTTTTTTTTAAGTCAACGCTTTGCCGGTCGGGCTCTGCTGATGATTGTTGTTGCGGCACTTTCCATCGCCCTGATGGGGTTTGAGGGCCCTTCGTTGCGTCGCATGGTCGACACCATGACCCATCTGGATCAGGGGGCCGATCCGGACGATGTCTGGTTTTGGTTTTTTGTGATTGCTGCCTTGTGGTTTGGCTCCTCTTTTTGCAACCGTGCCTATCAAATTTTGGAAACCTTGACGGCACCCCGGTTTCGGTTTTTGGTGCAAAACACCCTATTTTCCCATTTGATATGGCATTCCCCCCACTATTTCCAGGAAAATTTTGCGGGCAAGCTGGGGCAGAAGATCAAACAGGCGGGCAACAGTTGTCTGACGTTGATTCAGATTGTATTGCATGATGTGGTGCGCATTTTGACCCTGATGGTACAGGGGACGCTGCTCTTGTGGCCCACTTCGCCCGCCATGGCCATTGTGTTGCTGTTATGGTCTGCCGGTTTTTTGGCCATCTCCTCTCTTTTTGTCCGTCGGTGTCGGGAGCTTTCGCATGCCTTTTCCCATGAGTCTTCCACCTCCATGGGGCGGATGGTGGACAGTATTGCCAATATTGAGCTGGTGCGGGCGTTCAGTCGTCATGTCTTTGAGCGGCGTATCATCGGGGAGGCTTTGACCCGTGAACAGCAGGCCTCCAAGCGGGTGCGGTGGTTTTTTACCCTGGTGCATGCCCTGTTGTTCTCGGCCACCCTGGCTTGTCAGATCGGCCTGTTGTCGATGGCTGTCTATCGGGTGACTGAGGGTACCATCACGGCGGGGGAGTTCATGTTGGTCTTTTCCCTGGCGACGCTTGTGTTTAACAATGTCTGGGGGCTTTCACAGCGTTTGTTGGAGTTTTACGAGCAGTTGGGTATTGTTGCGGATGCCCTGGAGTTGGTGGGTCATCCCCATGAGATCACCAACGATCCCGGTGCGTTGCCGTTGCGGGTCAGTGGCGGCGGGGTCAAAATGTGTGATGTGACCTTTCGCTATGGGGATGGGCATGCGGTTTTTGAACGGTTGAATCTGGAAATTAAGCCCGGTGAAAAGGTGGGGTTGGTTGGGCCGTCAGGGGCTGGCAAAAGCACGCTGGTCAAGCTGTTGCGGCGGCAGTTCAATCTTCAGTCCGGTTCCATTTTGATCGATGGTCAGGATATTGCCCAGGTGACTTTGACATCGCTCAACGATGCCATCGCCGAGGTGCCGCAGCAGCCCGGGCTGTTTCATCGCAGTATTGGGGACAACATTGAGTATGCCTGTTTGGAGGTCACTCCGGCGCAGCGGGATGCGGCGGCCCGGAATGCCCATTGTGTCGAATTTATTCAGCGTCGTTCTCTGGGGTATGAGACCGTTGTGGGAGAGCAGGGGGTCAGGCTTTCCGGGGGGGAGCGGCAGCGGATTGCCATTGCGCGCGCCTTTTTGAAAGATGCCCCCTTGTTGATTCTGGATGAGGCCACCTCGTCGTTGGATTCGGAGACGGAGCATGTGATTCAGTCCACTTTGTGGCAGTTGATGACCGGTCGTACGGTGATTGCGATTGCCCATCGGCTCTCCACCATCACCAGCATGGATCGTATTTTGTATATGGAGCAGGGGCGGGTGGTCGAGGATGGCAGTCACGAGCAGCTCATTGCGCACAACGGTCGCTATGCCCAGCTTTGGGCACGGCAATCCGGTGGCTTTCTGGAGGCATAGCCCGGTTGTTGCGCGGCGGCTTTACAGCGATGGACTCCGGCGGATACAGGGGCGGATCGGGCTGTTCCTGCCGTTGAACGAATGAGGGGTCTGGGGAGCGTCACGGTCCCCAGTGGGGTGTACCGGGGCGGATCGGGCTGTTCCTGCCGTTAAACGAATGCAGGGGTCTGGGGAGCGTCACGGTCCCCAGCAGCGGATACAGGGGCGGATCGGGCTGTTCCTGCCGTTAAACGAATGCAGGGGTCTGGGGACCGTCACGGTCCCCAGTGGGGTGCAGGGGCAAAGCCCCTGCATGAATGGCGCGTTTTCCCAAAGCCCATTTTCGCAGAAAATGGGCGCAACGCGCCCAAAACCGCCCCGAAGGGGCGACCTTGGGAGGGCGGCAGCCCGACTCGCACGGTTATGTTACGGAAAATGTTTGGATAAAAGACCAGAACCTTCGGATGTTCAGGTCTTTGTTTGATACAAGGCCAGGAACGGTTTTTTTTCCAAACCAAATAACCTTTTGCCCGCTCTCAGTCGGGCTGCCGCCCTCCAGCAGTGCCCCTGCGGGGCGTTTTGGGCGCGCTGCGCCCATTTGCTGCGCAAATGGGCTTCGGTGAAAGCGCGCCCTTGCATGCAGGGGCTTTGCCCCTGCACCCCACTGGGGACCGTGACGGTCCCCAGGCCCCTGCAATCGTTTTAAAAGATTAGGAAAAGTGTGGGTATGGTCATTGTGTGGCGTGTGCGGGGCTTTGCCCCTGCACCCCACTGGGGACCGTGACGGTCCCCAGGCCCCTGCAATCGTTTTAAAAGATTAGGAAAAGTGTGGGTATGGTCATTGTGTGGCGTGTGCGGGGCTTTGCCCCTGCACCCCATTGGGGACCGTGACGGTATAACTACCACACTACGGCGACGGGTCCAACGGATGGGCCTTTTCCTCCATCTCCATCTGCAAAGCCAATGTCTCCGTTGCGATCATCTCCGCTTCCCCGTCCGCAGGCTGCTGAACCACCGGCTGCCCCTGGAAAAAGGATAACTCTTTCTGCAACAGATCCACCTGCCGGGAGAGAGCCTCAGCCGCCGGTGCCAGTTGGTTCAATACCACCCCATGATGCCGTATCCGCCCCTTCAGGGCCTGGGTCATGGAATAGATCTGCACCATCTGCCCATGCTGCGCCGTATCCGCCAACCCCATCCCCTGGGTCAAGGCCGCCGACTCCTGCAAAGTCGAGCTGATACTGCCCAAAAGGGTGTGCGCATTTTCCACCATGTAACTCATGCCCAGAGACAACTCCCCGATCTCATCGGCAAAAATGCGCCCCCGCTCCGCCAGCTTCCGGATCTCCATCACCACGACACCCGTCTTTCTGCTGCTCTTGTTCTCCCCCGTCCCAACCGTCTCAAAAGCAGCCTTCATCGACAGCTGGTTGGTCTGCTGTGCCGTCTCCGCAAACAGCGAGGCCCGATCGGCAATCTCCTTGGCCGCATTCAACGCCTGCTCCATGGTACTCTTGCCCTGCAAAACGGTGTGATTCATCCGGCCCAACAGTCGGTCCAGGCTCTGAATCTGCTTGAGATTATTCTCAATGCGCACCGCAACCTCCTGGGTCGCCTGCTCACCCACCTTCACCTTGGTGCCCTGCTCTTCCGGGGCCGTGGCAAGATCATGACGGGCCATGCCCGACAGATCACGCCCCAAACGGGCTACATTGCCGCCATGCTCCCCGAGTCGGCTGGCTACCTGATGCCAGCGAGTGGCAATATCCGCTATCTCCCGGGCGATCAGACCAAACTCGTCCGTGCGCTTGCCAACCGGGTTGGCAGCAGGAAGCCCACCCTTGCGCAGATCCTCCAAGGTTGCAACCGATTGAAACAGGGTGCGACGCAACCGGGTGGCTGCCACCCAGGCCATGACCACACAACACAATGACGCGAAAAACGCCGTCCCCCATATCTGCATGGGAATGGCACGCATCGGCAGCAGCCCCTGAATCATCGGTGTTTCCGTCACAACGGCCCAGGTGACCCCATTGCCAAATGGCAGGGGCGCAAAGGCGGTAAAAACAGGCAAACCACCCCAACTCTGGCCAACAACCTGCCCCGACTTGCCAGCCAGCGCAGCCTGAATCGCCTCCGAACGGAGGGTGGTCTGTACCGTCTCCTGGTCGGCAAACGAGGCCAGCACCGAGTGGTGCTGCGGATCACGGATGGAATCAGAACGCATCCGCCCATCGGGACCGACCAGATAGGCATCCCCATCCCCCTCCAGACCATCCCGGTGCTGCATCAGGGTGGTCAATGCCTCCAGCGGCAGTTGCAGGGCAACCACCATCTGCAACTTGCCATCCCGCAGCAGAGGCTGTGCCATAAAGGCGGCCGGCTCATTGTTGCTGGGGGGATAGGGTTCATAATCGGTCATGGCAAAACTTTGCTGTACCAAAACTCGCTGCACCAGCTTGCCCAGATTGGTTGCCGCATACTTCCCGTTGACCATGTTGGTTCCAAAATCCGCCTGACGGGCAACGGAAAAAAAGACCTCACCGTCCGGTTGAATCAGGAAAAAATCATAATAACCCGCCTGATCCATCTGCTTCTTGTAAAAAGGTTTTCCCTGCTGCTCCGGGGGGCTGAACAGCTGCAGCAGATCCTGCTCCGCCAATACCGCCCAGGGAGAAGCCTGGGCGGCGGCAAAGGGGGCAACGGATAACGGTGACCAGGCACTGAATACCGCTTGACCCGTGACTCCCTTGACGGCACCCATGCCCTTGTTGCCGGCAAGCGCAGCCGACACCCCAGGGCCGGCAACCTCAGCCCGCTTTCCATCATGGCCACCCGATGGGGGCGTTTGTGAGTCAAAGGTTGCGTACGGTATCCGGTCGGGCCCCACCAGGTGCAGGCGAATATTTTTTTCCTCTTCCTCCAGCTTGAAGGAAAAATGGCTGGTCAGAGCCGTTGGGGCAAGCCGTGCCGCCAGAACGCCAATGATTTTGCCATCGGGATCACCCCCCCGGTGGACCGGGGTCGCAAACCATGCACTGACCCCGTCCCCCAACAGGGGCAGCGACGTGAAATCCTGAAAACTGCTTTTGGTCAGGGCGGCGGTAACAAGCCTGGTCAAGGCACTCTCTTTCAGCGCGGCGTGCCAGATATTTTTTCCCAGCAGGGGATCCGGCAACCCGCTCAGAACCACGCTGCCTTTGGCAGAGATGAGATAAACATTGTCAAACCCTTGTTTTTCCCGGAAACGGTTCAGGGAAGGGGTCATGTTGGCGGCGACAGCCGGCCAGCGTTCTCCGCTGATGGTCTCCCCGCCATCCCGAAACACCCAATCGATACTGGCAAAATTTTTGGCCAACTGTTCGGTGGCAGCAAACTGTTTGGTCTCCTGTCCCCAGTTCTGGAACTGCTGCTGAACCGCCTGGCCATAGCGGTCTCGCACCGTCTCCAGCCTGTTGGTATTCTGGCCGTAGAGCGACCCGGCACTGTTGGTCAATGCCTCCATGTCGGTCCGATAGCGGAGCAGGTACTGTTCCAACCGGTTTTTTTTGATCTCAAGAATGGTGGACGCACGGGAACGGGCTGTCTCATTGGTGGTTTCGCTGAGCCAGCGGGCGGTAACAAACCCGGTCAGTGTCAGGGGCAGCAGGCTGGACAGCAAACAGAGCGCGACGAGCTTTGGGCGCAACAGAATGTTCACCCTACCTCCTAAGGAAAACAGTTTTGGTGGATTTTTCCCCATTGGCCGACCGATCCGGCCCCCCTCTCGAATCCTGCACCATTCTATAGCAGATTGGCCAGGAATCAACCGTACATCGGCGGTTGCGGGCAAATTTTGTTGTTCAAGTTTTGAGTTTTATCTGGGGGTGAAACGGCTTCGACGGGGTTGAGAAAGGCTTTGGAGGCAACCCGGCATTGTACCGCCGTAATGGGCTAAAATCATAATTGCCAACGACGAGCA